>NZ_QKVO01000010.1 GCF_003265155.1 Mycoplasma wenyonii
CTTAGATAAGGAATATTCCTCAGTCAATATAGCTTGCTCTCCATCCATTGGTATCTCAACCAAACCATACCTGTTACCTAATCACCCTCCTACTCCCCCCTTACCCTATAAAAAAATAAAAAGACTTTTAAAGAAAATTTATATAGATAAAAAACTAAAGAACCGGCATTTCTATAAACTCAATTAACTCTAAACTAGAAAGAATAAGGCAATAATTAAAAAAAAGATAAAAACTTATTAAAGAATGTTTTTTAATAATTTATATAGTCTTCATACTTATTACATACAGAGAAAGAATAACCTTTAATAATCTTTAATAGGGGAGGACTAGTCTAATAGAATTGTCCCAACTAGAATGAGTAGCTTATACCAGCTTTGGAATATTCTTAATTGTCGTTCCTTGTTTTTTCTACTATCTATTTCTTAGATTTAAGAAAGAAACCATTCAAGATGTTTTAAATTGCAAACAAAGTGTTTTTGATATATCTAAAGAGCTTTACTTCTTAACTCAAGAGAAAACTATACATGATGAGAAAGTGAATAGTTTTATTGTTGAGTTAAAGGTACCAAAAGGGAAAGAAATTACCTTCTCTAATTTATCAGAGAATTTAGTCTTTCAAGAAGCTAAGTTCAAGAGTTTATTAGCCAAGGAAGAGTTTTTCTTTCTTTGCAAGGAAAGAATCTTAGAGTTAATAACTGTATTACAAGCAAGATACAGTAAGAGTATTCAATTAGTTATGAAGTTATTAAGACTAAACAATAAGTCCCAAGAGGTTAAAGAAAAAAAATGAAAGGGAATAGTATCTACTTTACTTTCAAAGACAGAAAGCAATTGACCAGCTATCTTAGCAGAACTAAAAGAGAAATGTAATAGCCTAAAGAGCAACAAGAACTTATTAATTCATAGCTTTTCTTCTTGAGAAAAAGAAATGAAAGAAAAACTATTACTACTAGAAAAAGAATAGAACTTAAATGTCCCCTTTTGACCCTAAAGTTAAGGCAAAAGAAACCATTAAGAAATTCTTTATCAAGAAGGAACCGGAGGACATCTCTGAATCTATCTATAAAAATTCTCTAGATAGTCAGTTATTTTTCAAATTCCAAAGGTCTTCACTTAAAGCAAAAGAAGAATCAAAGGCATTTTCTCTTCTTTCCCACAAAGAATTTAAGAATGAACTAAACCTAAATAAATTCAAAGAGTTAATAGCAGAAAACAGAAAGAATCTAGACTGTTGTTGAGCCCATCTAAACCTCTTAAAGGAATCTGATTATGAAAGCCTTTCCCGGATAAAAGAAGAAAGAGAAAAGAAAGCTCAAAGTAAGAAAGCTAGTATAGTAGAAGACTCAGAGTTTGAACCCAAAAAAAAAAGGAAAGAGAAAAGAAAGATCCCTCTATTAAACAATTGAGAAGTGGGGGAAGATGCACTCGAAAAAACTCTACTTTCTAAGCTCAAGAAAGCAAATATAAATAACTTAGTAGTAATCTCAGATGATTCCTATACAAGACAATTAGTAGGCTATAAAAGACTAATAATTCTACTAGAAGACAATAAGATACCTTTTCTTGAGTACACTAATGTTCAACCTACATTAGATAGAGAGTCAGTCAATAAGTTAATAAGGTTCTGCCATAAAAACAAAACTAATTCACTATTAGTAGTTGGATCTAACTCCTTAATAGACCTATCTAAGTTAGTCATTAGGGGGCTTATTAAACCTAGTAATTTAAAACTACAACCTAACTCCCCTAGACCTGTAGTGTCTTCTTACTACTCTATGTTTTCTGTACCAACTTTGGTAATTCCAAATATCAAGTTAATAGAGCAACCCATACTAACTAACAAACCTGTGTTAAAAAATATGAATTACTTTGATAATTCTGTATTTCTCTTTAATCCAATAGACAGCTCTGACTTTGTAGCTTACTGCCCTAGCCTTTTATTGGAATATAAGAAAGCTAAACAATTAGAGCTAGCTCATTTACTATATTTCAGACTTATCTTTAGTTACTTTGATAGTGAGTTAAGTACTGAAGACAGAATGAGACTAATAAGAGAGCTTAAGTCAATTGAGTGATATCTCAATTTCTTAAAGGAAAACAACTCTATCTCTTTAATAGATGCAAAGATAATTATGGGTATTGCAGCTAAATGTTTTGATGGTAGATATTTTATGACTAAATCTAATTACTGAACTTGATTTAAGTTAGCAGCAAACTTAACTAAGTTAACTAGACTAGAGTTCTATAAGTCTTTAGCTTTATTCCTTCCTTCCTTTTTGGAATACATAACTCTTAATGAGAAAGAAGGAAGAGATAGAGCCCTAGAACTAAGTTATCTACTATTTAATTCTGTTTCTTCTGAAGGATTAGTTCATCAATTGATAAGACACATTAAGAAATTCAGATTGCCTCAAAAGTTCTATGATATCCCTTCCCTAAAAGAATTGAACTTCAAATTTATCAACCAATTAATTAAGCAGTCTTCTCCTTTCTTAACCTCCAATAAGATGACTAAGACAATAATTCAGAATCTAGCTGTTTGATAGTTGAGCTGTGTGAGGATGTTCAGTACCTTTATAAATCTTTAACTTATTAAGTAAAGCTCTAGAGAGATATCTGTTTTTTGGAAGCATACCCTTAACAGCTAACATAAGCATCTTGTCAGAGTAATTTTCCAACATCTCTCTCCCATTTCTTTGTTTTAGACCTCCAGGATAGCCTGAATGTCTATATCAAAATTTATCTGTTAATTTATGTCCAGAAAGTCTTAATTTATCACTGTTGATGACTACAACGAACTCACCACAGTCATAACTAGGAGTAAAGTTAGCCTTTCTCTTTCCTCTTAGTAAATTAGCTATCTGTACAGCTAATCTACCTAAATGAACATTCTTAGCATCTAGAAGAACTCATTTTCTTTGAGCCAGAGCTTCCTCTCTAGTAAGAAGAGTTGTTTTACCTAGATTTATATCCATAGGCTATTAACTAGTTTACTCTAAAGAGTTTAAAGTGCTAAGGCTTTTTCATAGGTTTTAAAGTGAGTTTTGCAGACCTCTTCAGCTTTTAATGTCTCTTTCTTTAACCTTAGCTCTCTAAAAGCTTTGATAACAAGGTTAGAGGCTCCTAAAGGAAGGTTGTGATGGTATTTCCTTGACAGTTCCGAGATCTCTTCAAGAAAATTGAACCTACTAATTATTGAAGCAATAGCACAAGAAAGATGGTTAAGTTCTGCTTTAGTCTCGAAGTGAGTTAGTTCTTCCCCCTGAACACCTATACTATCTAGATATTTGTAGTATCTTTCTTTATCACAGAATTGATCAATGACTGTTTTGTTAGGAAGAGGCTCTTCCCTCGCCCTTAGACTTTCGTTTAGTTGTTTTCATAGGGTGTTATGTGCATAACTTAATAGAACATTTACATTCTTAAGCCTTGCATAGAGTTTGTTGTATTCCTTGATTTTGAAGGAGACAGCGAAGATCTCATTAGGCAATAAAGCCTTTAACTTAGGAGCGAGGTAGTAAACAGTAGCATCAGAGAGTAACTTAGAGTCAGTAATCTTTGCCAGTAATTTAGAGTTCTTTAACTTTAGGTAGCTTTCTGTATTTAAAAAAGCTAGGCTTACATGTATTCCTCCAAAGAAGTCTCCTTTGCCACTTTCATCGGAACCAGCTTCGCTCCCTCTAAAACTATATTTGGTCTTAATTATTGGCTTAACTTAACTTTCTTGGTTGAACTCTAAATATAGGGAGCAACTCAGAGAAAATTCTGTGAGTTAACTGAACTAGAACAAATCTTGCTGTCTTAGTTTCTATATTAGAGTCATTTTGGATAGAGAAAGCTTCATAGAATGTATGAAACTTCTGAGCTAAGTTAAATAGGTAACTGGCAATAATACTTGGCTTCAAATTATCTACAGCTTTCTTGTGATGTGATTCCAAAGAAAGAATAGTGTAGATTAAGTCTAGTTCTTTCTCACTATTTACAGCTTGAAAGTTTAGATTAGATTTTGGCTCTAACTTAATTGATTCCACTATGCTAGAAGCTCTAGAGAAAGCATAAAGAATATAAAAGATAGGATTGTTATAGTTTCTCTCTTTTAACTTACTTACTTCTATATCTAACTCACTCTCTTCATCTCTAGAACTTAGGAGTCATCTGATTTCATCTAGGCTTAAGTGTTCTTTTAGCTCAGCTAGGTTGAGATATACATTATCTCTCTTAGATAAAACTACTTTCTTTCCATCCACCAAGAGTCTAGAGAGCTGAGTAGTTTTATATTGAATCCTATGATCAGGTATATTAATAGACTTGAAAAAGGCTTTCATTCTAGATATATGCGAACTATGGTCTTGAGCTAAAACATTAACTATCTTGCTTTTGGAATCTAAGAAATCTAACTTTTTTAGGTGATAGATTAGATCTTGGCAGAAATAGGTAATAGTCCCATCTTTTTTAACTAACACATCATCTTTATTAAGTTCTCTACTGAATTTACTGGTGTTGAATCAAAGAGCATTTTCGTGGAGATACAAATGTTCTTTTAACTGATTTACTAAGGAAGAAAGAGAAGATTCAGTGCAGATTCGAGACTCATAGTCTCAACTATCAACCTGTATTGAAAGCTCTTCTAACTCTTTCTTTATAGCAGTTAAGAGATATTCAATAGAGAAATGTCTTATCTCTTTAGTTAGTTCTTTATCTTCTAGCTTTCAATGATTTCCAAAGTTAGTACTTATTTGTCTTGCACATGACTCAATAATGTCTGAATGATATTTAGGAGGATTAGAAATAGAAATCCCTTTAGATAAATGTGAGTAGACCCAATAAATGGAATCTATGAGCTCTTTTATTTGAGCACCAGCATCATTTACTAAATAAGCTCTGTAGACTAAGTTACCGTTGTATTCCAGCAGATTAGATAAGGAGTCAGTTATAACTCCATTTCTAATGTGACCTATATGTAACTCTCCAGTAGGGTTAGCAGAAACAATCTCAATAAAGTATTTTTGAAACTCATTATCTTCATTGTTAGCTACAAAGACTATCTTTTTATTCTTTTGCGAGTTAAAGTAGAACTCTTTAATTAACTTTTGAGAAGGATAGAAGTTTAGATAGCCTTTATTAAGCTCTGCTTTTTCTATTTCAGGGAGATCATTAGATTCTTCTCAACCTGTAAGTAATCTATCTTCAATCTCTTGAAGAGATTTCTTGTAGATTGCAGAGATTAGGTAAGGGAGGTTAGTATTTAGAAAGCCAAACTTAGAGTTTTTTGTTTCTTCAATAACTATCTTGTCTAGGAGTAAGATTCAGTCATTAGTCTTTAGTATTTGAATTAGGTTTTCTTTGATCTTTTCTCTTAACTCAGAAATCAAGGAATTAAGTTAGATTAATAAAGGTGACAACTTCTTTCTAGAATAAAGAATAAAAGATTATAAGGGCATAAAATTAAGCTCGAAGAGTGGCTTTTGCACACTCTTTTGGGCTAATTGGTTGCGTAGTTTAAGGGTAAAACTATAGTCTCCAAAACTATTGACTGAGGGTTCGAGTCCTTCCGCATCCGCCATTTTTATTTATTAATTATTTAATTAGTTTGTGTTAAATAGCCTTCTTGACTATTGAAAGAGTCTCACAACTTTTGGAACAGTTAGCTTACCTTTAGTAGGTTTATTTTTCTTAAGTACTAAGTCTGTTAGCTGGACCACTCCATATGGATATTACACCAGATTAAAGCTATTTATTAAGAGAAATGGACAATTAGCAAAGGCTTCAGTAGCTACTTCTGAAGGGACAGGAGACTCGGGAGCAAGTGATAGATATCAGATAACACAGGTTTCTAGTAGTTCTAGCACTACTTCAGGGAGCGAATCTCCAGATTTAATAGCAGAGTATCCCATAACCTCTTTAGACAAAGAGAGTTGGTGGAAGTTTTGTTTACCTAGCAAATCTAAGTTAAAGAAAAATGAACAGACACAGAAAACTTCTTCCTCGGCAACAAATGGGGAAGATTGTGAACTTAAATATTTCAAAAAAGAGTCTCAAGAGATTGATTATCTCTTAAGGTTAGGCCTTAAATTCTTAAAGCTTCAACACCAAATTAACTTATTTCTTTTCTATGACTCGAAAAAGCAGAACCCTCCATTAGTTAAAGACTTAGATGATAGTTCTGGTTGAAAAAATCAATTTCAAAAGAAGTGTGAAGTGAAAGAAAAAAGTAATGGTGAGTCTGTATTAAAGGAATTTTTTATTTCTACTAATCCAGTATCACCGAATTGTTTATTAGTACCTACTCAGGTAAAGCTTACTTTAACTACTGGAGGAGGAACTGCACAAGTACAAGCAGACAGTAGCAATTTGGCAGAGATAAAGATAGAAGAAATAAAGAAAGGTTCTATAGAGGGGAATATAGATTACAGCTTTGCTGATTATTATGGGAAATTACAGGAGTTCTCTTGACAAAATGGACAGTTAAGCTCAGGGGCTGGAGGCCATACAACTAATCAAAATCCTGTTTTGATTTCATTGAAACCTGTAACTGAGAAAAAGTTTGAATTTAAGCTAGAAGGTGCAAGCGATTCTTCTTCTGGAAGTGGTGTACAGAACTCATTGCAATTTAAGGATCTATGAGATAAATATGAAAAAAGAGATTTAAAGTTGTGTGATTTTTGAAAGAGCCCTGAAGCTACCGTTGGGGGGGGGCAACACTCAGCTATGCAAGTTGAATTCAAAAAAGTAAATAAAGAACTGAGTTAATAACTAGACAAACAGGTTATTTAGTAACTATTTCTAAAAACTCTTAAAGATATTGGTCTCATAATAGAAAAACTACTTAATAATTAATGGTTTGTAAAGGAATCCCCCAGAACCCCAAAACAAATAATAAAGACTGGCATTAAGGCACTTAAAATAGAGAACGGTCAATTAACAATCTTTTATGTCCTTTCTTACCTATACAAGTCATCCAGTACTCTTTGCAGCTAGTGTAGGAGGTGTTACCTTAGGAGTTACTTTGTTATTGTTACCTTGAAAACAAATATCATTTGGAGATTCTTGATCCAATTCTTTTCTTTCTTCTTCAGGATTTAACCCTTCATCGAGTAAAGAGCCAATAGAAAGAGAAAACAACTGTAAGGTGGTTTTGTTGGAAAAAATAAATACTTTTTTTCCAGCCCATATTGCAATCTCTTGTAATACACAAGGGGATAGCCAGTATGATATTTTAGGTGGCGAATGAATCGGACTGTTTCCTAAAAATCTTTTCAAAGAAAGTGATAAGTTGACTCTTAGACAACAATTAAATATTCAAACTTGAACAAAAGAGCCTAGTGAAGAATCTCCAAATGATTTCTATATAACCAGATTTCGAAGTTCCCGATTTGTAACTAAAGATGCTGAGATTATTGGTAAATGAAAATATGGAGAAGATAGTATTGATGAAAAAACAATAGATTTTGTTCAATTAGAAAATCCATACTTTTCAGAAATAATTTATTTTGTTCATGGGTCTAAAAGACGATAAATTACTAATTATTCAATTAACTATCTAACTAATAAATAAAAAGTAAGACTTTTTTCATCAGGCAATAGTTTTCCATTTTTTATCAAAAATCTTTAAAATACTTAGAGTTTTAAACAGGCTTTAATAGCTTTTTCTCTTTTAAAAGGAGCCAATAATTGCTTTTTATGTCTTTTTTAATAAAGCTGGCTTATCCTGCACTGGCTACCTTAACAATTGGGGGGGGCGCTTATGTAGGGGCCACTTCATCATCTAATGAAATTTCATCTAGTAATGTTTCTTTAGTACTCGAATCTAAGTCAGAGGCTTTACATCAAGGAAGAACTAGTCAAGAACCTTCACAACCACAACTTGACACAGTAACAAAGGAAGCACATTTACAAACAGAGGCAAGAGTAGCGGAAGCCCAAACACATTTATCCACAGAAGAAGTAAATAGTGACAAACACTTACATGCCACAATCAGTGAAGCGGGTTTGCCGGAAGAGACTGAAACAGTGATAGCTGACATCGGCCCGAAACCAGAATCGACAGAAGAAAATGTTAGATCTCCAAAATTTTCAACAGGAAACTGTGAAGTAATTGATACACCAGAAGGGGTTAAGAAGCAGTTATCAAAAGACATTGTTTATGTGGCATTTTCATGCAAGAATAATACCGGCAGAACAGAATTAGTAGATTGAAAGGGTTATTTACCTAACTCTTTACTAAAAGATGGAGCAGAAATTTTTAAAGTTGGAGACAGAATCAATATTGATGTATTTGATACGATAGATGTGGCAAGCAGGCATGAAAATGAGCAACTACAAGATGATGAGGATGATTGAGAACCAACATGAACTTTGTTTGACAGTTATCAATTTAAGGAACAAACTATTACTGGAAATTGAGGATATTCAGCGGCAAGTGATGATATTGAAACTGAAGATGAAGCAGAGGAAGATGAAGAGGGCGAGACAGTTTACAAAGTAAGATTGCCTGAGTCAATTAATGCAGATAAGTTTTATCTACAGTATTAATTAATTTCAGTTAGCCACAATAATGTACGTAGCAAAGATTGGTTTACCTATCCTTTGCATAGGATTGGGAGGAGGAATGACTTTAGGGGCCACAAAGCAGTCATCCAATCCAATCGAAGGTACCTCTCCTCAAACTAATCTTCTTGAAACTACTACATTAGAACAAGGCACAGAGAATGTTCATACAACGGCTCAAGCTCCAGAAACTATTCAAGAAACTCTTTCTATTTCAACCAATGAGCAACCTTCACAAGACATACCAACAGTCCTTACTCAGCCACAACATGAAGTCACTGTACCTGCAATAACAAAAGGAACTGAAGGTAATTGTGAAATAGTTACTGACTTTCAATCAGTTATTAGTGCTCTTTCTTTAGGCGACTCTTATGTTGCTATTACTTGCGATATCAAGGGAATTGATAGTGAAAATGATGAACTTCTAAAAGAAAAGTGAGAAGGTAAATTAATAGGATTGTTTTCTAAGGATCTTTTTGAAGAAGATGGCAAACGACTAACAAAAGGCTATAAGTTAGATATCAAAACTAAAACCGATTATCAAGATGAGGCGGATGCAGAAGAGCTTTATAAGACCATCTTTCAAAGTGATTCCTTTTCTTCCTCTGATCATCAAATAATTGGCAGATGAGATGATGGAAACGATCGATACGATGACAAATTAGTAGATTTCATTAAAATGGAAGGCTTGGAAGTACAAAAAAACATTTATTTTGTACATATCTAGTGAAAAGATGCATAATTTAACTTTCTAGTCTCATGGCTTTCGCGTTATTCCCAGTATTTGCTCAATTAATTTTTGCCACAGCTGTAATCGGAGGGGGGGGCACAGCATTTGTAAAGTCTATACAAGGAGGACAAAGCGCAGTATCTAAACCAACTACTAATTTAACTCATCAATCCGTAACACAGGTAACAAGAACTCTAACTACAGAATCTTCTTCATTAACTAAACAAGTAACTCAGGCAGTCCCCTCATCTGTAAAAGCAGAGGCACAAGTACAAGAATCACCAAAGGTTGTAGCGCTATCCGTTCCTGTTAAAGCAGAAAATTGCAAAATCACTAAGAAATTAGGTTATGTTCCCGAATCCTTCCAAGATGAAACAAAAGATTATGTGACAATATCCTGTTCAGACAATGTATTAAATCCTTTCCCATATAACTGAAAAGGACTATTTCCTAACTCTATCTTCAAGTCAGGAGAACAATTTAGCGAAGGCCAAGAGTTGATTATCAAGATAGAATATGCAGGCGAAGAATTAGCGAATATTTCTGAAATTACAGAATTAGATAGTGGTTCTAAACTGACTATTTCAAGTCCAAAATTCACAACACCTATTATGACTGCAGAATGAAATTATTTAGAAGAAGATAGCGCTTGAGCAGTTATTACAGTTACTCACCCATTCATTAATCAAAAGATCTATCTTCTATTAGATGAAGAAGGACAAAAGCCAGCAGGAAATTGCGAAATTATTAATAACCTAAATTACATCCCTGAATCATTTAAAGGATCTTTAGATAGTTACTTCTCAATATCTTGTGACACTTCAGGCGTAGATACTTTCCCAGACCCATTGAAGGGATTGTTTCCTAAAGAATTATTCAAAAATCAAGACAAGCTTACTGTAGGTAAGAGATTTGATGTAAAGATAGAAACAGACATGGAAGGGACACAAGAAACAGAAGACTTTGGCATTACTTTTGCAGGAGAAAAGTTTTCTTCTTCATTAAGTGGTAGATGAAATTATGAACAAGAAGGTCCAGGGGCTGTGGTTAAGTTATCTGGAGGCGAAAAGCAAGTTTATTTGTTACTAAACGACTCAAACAGTTAGTAAAAAGTAACACAAAACACTAGTAATCAGACAAATTAGCTTTTATGTCTTTTTTAATTAAGTTCGCTTTTCCAGTAATTGTTACATCCTCTGCTGTTGGTTTAGGAACTAATTTTGGTTCTGCAGAGAAAACAGAAGGAGTTACTCAACAAAATCCAGTTCTAGGGTCAACAGTTATCCAACAACCTGCTGTAGAAGTAGCAGAACAAAGAGACACAAGGGTTACGGAGCCAGATACTCAACCAACAATTATTCCCGCGGTAGAAGAAAAGGGAAATTGTCAAATAATTGATACAAAAGAAGATTTAGTTGGCACTTTTTCTCCAGAGGAAACTACATTTGTTTCAGTAACTTGTACAAATGTTGTGGATCAAGAGTCAATGCTCTCTAAGTGAACAGGCTTCTTTCCAACCAGCTTATTTAATTTAGATAGCCAATCAAGCTTGTCAATAGGAAAAAAGTTTGATATTGATATAGAAGAGCCAGAACCTACAGATGAAGATACAGAACCTTATAAGACTGTGTTTAAGAGCGAGAAGTTTGTAGATAAATCAATTATTGGAACTTGAGGAAATGAAGTGGCAGAAGACGTTACATATAAGGACAAAACAATTTATGAAGTGTTATTAACTGATCAAGTAAGCAATCTTTATCTTTATTCCCATCAGCAATAAGACTTAATTAATTTGGCTAGCCCTGTTTTAAAAATTGGATTTGCGGTTGTCGCTCTTGGTTTATCTGGAGGCACTTATAGATTAGTTTCTCACTATAGAGGCAATACAGAATCTAATTCTTTAGTCACTTCTTCTCTTAATGGTTCTGATCAAGTATTAAAGGGAGAATCTTCATTAAATCCATCAGGAGACACAGGACAAAGCACTTTAGGTACAGAAAACACTTTTATACAGCCAGATAGTCATAATGAAGCGTTACCAGAAAGACACCAAGACGACGGGCAAGAAGCCACCGGACATACATCAGAAGATTCTGTCTCTTCCGGCTTAGTTTTTGATTCAGAACCAAGAGAATTGGGCAGAGAAGAATCAACAGAGATGTCTCTTGGCGTTTCTTCTTCGGCGGATCATTCAACACACGCGCCTAGTGAGCCGGTTGAAACGGGAAAATGTAGAGTCGTCTCTACTTCAGCAACTATTTTGAAGTCAATTGCTACAAGTGAACAGGATTATTACACCATTTTCTGCGATAATGGGGACACAGGTGATATTTCTCTTCTATCAAAATGAACAGGTCTATTTCCTAAATCTATCTTTAAAGAAGGAATGCAATTTAATGTAGATCAACAACTGAATATAGATCTAAATACGGAAATGGATGGTGATATACCAAGTAGTGAAGAAATTACTTCAAGAGGAGAATCATTAGGTGTAGGAGATTGATATGGAATTAAAGCCACCAGTAATAAGTTTTTAGCTGAAACAATAACTGGGTTTTGAGGATACAAGACCTTTGATACAAATGATTCAGGAGCAGTTATTGTGTTAGATGATTCAAGAGTAGATCAAGAAATTTATCTGGTGTTTAATCAAGAAGACCAAGCATAACAGATTAAGAAAAGAAATTTATTTTTAGTAGACAAATAATAAAATTTTCGTCGTAGTTTTTTCAAATAATTTATTCATATGACTTTTTTAACTAAGTTAATTTACGCAGGACTTACTACAACTGTCATCACGGGGGGGGCGTAGGCATAGGATTATCTGCCACTAAGCAATCTAATTCAGTTAATAAGATAGATTTATTAACCGCCACTAGACAGCAGGAAGGAACAGCTCTTAACTTATCAGAAGAAGGAGTTACTACTACAGCTGAAAATATCCTTCTTACAGGAGTAGTTACAGAAGTTACACACCTTCATACTCTTACACATACAGAGCAAGTAGAATCAGAAATCCAAGACACCCAAACAGCTTCTGTCGGTACTGAGAAAGAGAGGTTTGAAGAAGCGCAAGACGAAGGCATAGGCAAATGTGTAGTTATTGAAGGAGATTCAGAAGTTATTGGTAAGCTTTCTCAAGAAGCCACATACTTTTCTGTTTCTTGCGACAATAGTGAAGTTACTGAGGTATATCTAGAAAAATGAACAGGCATTTTTCCCTCAGCTCTTCTTAAAGATGGAGGAAAAGGACTAATTGCAGGCAAACACTTCGATATTGATGTAAGCTATCAAGATGTTTCTGATGATTATGAAGGAGATGAGTCTTATCAAACCTTATTTACTAGTGATAAGTTTGTAGATGGCAAGATTATAGGAAGATGAGGAAGTAGTTTAGATTACGCCAAAGACGATTCGATTGTTGTTTATACAGTAGAAGTAGCAGATTTAACAACTTCAAGCTATTTCTATATCTCTAAGAAGGCATAATGTTTGGAACTTTGTTGAAATTCTGTTTACCTTTATCTATCGCTGGTACAGGTGTTGCTACAGCCTTGGGGGTATCTTCTTCAACTTCTACAGAAAATAATGTATTCACCTCTAGTCCTGTAACTGTTTCTCATCAAGAAACTCAAGCACAAGTATCTTTACAATCAGTAGGAAGCCACGTACCTACTTTAGAAACTGTCCCCGCCACTTCAGCTAATGTGGTTTCAGGCCAAGAGGACAGACAAGAATTAGATACAAAATTACAAACTCCTCCGCAGGAAGAATTACCAAAAACCAGTGAATTAGAAACGCCAAAGGCAGCTGCGGAGGAGCCGGAGGGTAATTGTCAAATTATTGATCCTGCCACAGATATTTTTGAATCACTTGAAAAAGATTCAGCAAATTACTATACAGTATCTTGCAAGAATAAGGGAAATGATACCTTTTTAGACAACTGAAAAGGATTATTCCTTAAAACACTCTTTTCAAATCAAGAAGTTCTAAACACCAATAAAAAGTTTGACCTTAATGTAACTACAGATATGGGAGCAGAAGATGATTCAGATATGTCTGATGAGTTTTCCGAGGATGAAGAGAACTTATACGGAGTTACTATTTCTAGTTCTAAGTTTGCAAATAATGAGTTAATAGGAAGATGAAATTATGGAGATGTTGGAGATGAATCTGTAGCCATCATTAATCTCACTTCATTTTTAAACGAAGAAAAGATATATTTTTTTGATTTTCAATAAACCAAATTGATAGGAGCTCTACCAAAACTTAGTCTCTTTTTGTCTGGAGTTGGGGTTATAGGAGGAACTCAATTTGCCTCACTTTCTTCCGCTAAGGATCCCAACTTAACTACTTTTGAATCTGTTCAAGAAGATACGCAACATAAGACCAGCTTAGAAACACCAACTCAACCCTTAAGTCAAGAACCAGCAACAACAAACTTTGTAATAACAGTAGAAACTCAAAATCAAACTCTAGAACCCCAATTAACTAGAGAAACAATTCCTGAAGAATCTCCTAAAGGCAACTGTTCAATTATTGATGATCTGGAACAAGTAATTAAAGAGCTGGAATTAACAACCCCATATATTGCAGTTTTCTGCAAGATAGAGGGATACAGTGGTTTTGATATTCTTGGAGATAAATGAACAGGCTTACTTCCTTTAAGTCTTTTAAAGCAAGATAAGTGAGGCTTTGAAAAAGGTAGAGAAATGAATATTATGGCAAAGACAGATCATGCAGAAACGGAAAATGAAGGTGATTATGAAGAAACTGAAGAGGTGGCTACTTTTGACACTGTATTTAGTAGTCAACAATTTATATATCCTGAAATAATTGGTAGTTGAGATTATGGGAGTGAAGAATATGACGGTAAGTTAGTTGATTTTGTTACACTAAAAAAATTACAAACAAAAGAGAAAATCTATTTTGTACATGTTGATTAAGAGAACTAACTCTCAATTAATCTACTATGTATTCAGTGATTAGGTTTGGTTATTCTTTCTTAGCTATAGCCACTCTCGGGGGGGGCGGAACAATCATTGCACTTTCTACACAGTCTTCTTCTAAAAATCAAGAATCTGTTTCTACTCAAACTGTAACCCCAGCTTTACCAGCACATTCAACAGTTACTGAGGCCTCTGCTCCTTCTTTTCCTCAAGATACTACTCAACCAGTAGATGTAGCCCATCAACCTGTTTTAGAGGTAACAGAACATAGGGATCTAGATCTAGTTCCAGAAATAGGTAATTGTGAATTCATTACTTTTGCAAAAACATCAAATATTCCTGTAGCTTTTAACGTTACAGAAGAAGACTATTTTTCAGTAATTTGTAAGAAAGAAGGCGAAAGTACTATTTTGCCAGAAAAAGACTGAGTAGGTTTTTTCCCAAAAAGTTTCTTTTCTATTGATCACGAAAAAATAAATGAAAATAGCAGAGTTGACATTAAGGTAGAGGATATTCAGGAAGAGGATCCTATTTATGAGCAATCAGATGATGATTCACTATGATATGGGATCAAAATTTCAAGCCCTAAGATTAAAGGCAGTGAATCAATCGATACCAAACTAACTTATTACTCAGAAAATCCATCATGAGCTGAAGTAAAGCCGACCTCTTTAGATGAAAAAATCTATCTCTTATTAACTCAAAGTGACGAAGAAGAAGAGGCATAGAAGTAAAGCAATTATTGTTTTTTAACAGAGTTAATTCCCATATAAATTTCAAACAATCTAATTAATCTTTTTGGTTAGATTAGGCCAGTCTGCTCTTGCAACTTTAGTTATGGGAGGAATTACATCGGGTAACAATCCTCCTTCTTTTTATACAAAAGAGCAACAAGAAACAACAACTGTAACTA
>NZ_QKVO01000011.1 GCF_003265155.1 Mycoplasma wenyonii
CGGTAGTGCCCCTTGACTATTACGTCAATTCAATCTCGGAAACTCATCGAGTGCTGGTGTTACAGTATCCTCTAGCCCCTCCCCCTTAACCCCCTCTTCCGAACCAGTTTCTCCGACTCATACTACGTCAGAACAACCCTCTGGAGTTCCGGAAGAAGCCCCTTCCCTATCTCTCCCGCCAGTTACAAAAAATGAAGAAAATTGCACTCTAAAAAAAGATCTAGAAGATTTGGAAGATGCATTATGATCTACTGGAATTTCAGACTTTGACCCCTTTATTAAGGTAGTTTGTACAAATACAAACAAAAATACTAGTTCACCAATACCAACCCAATGAGAAGGATTATTTCCTAATTCTTTACTTAAAAATAGAACAGAACTTACTTATGAAAAGAAATTTGAAATAAAAACACAAACTGAATCTTTAGGAGAGACAAATAAATATAAGACAACCTTTAGTGGTTCACATTTCTATGATGATGTGGTAGGAGAGTGAACAAAGAATGATCCATTTGAAGGAGAAAAAGAAATGGCTGAAATGATAATAGTTTCTTCAAGATCCTCTTCTGAAAAGATTTATTTACTACTTAAGAAATAAAGATAATTTTTCTTTAAGTCATGTTGGCAACAGTAAAAGTTCTTTCTGTTATTGCTGCAATTGGAGGTTGCGCTAGTGTTCCATGATTCCTTCAAAACACGAACGAGAAAGGATCAACATCTAGTTTAGAAGAAAAACAAATTCCTGAAACTATTGCATCTCCGCGCGAAGTTAAAAAGATGGAAAAGTTAGTGCCAGCTACGCAGTTTCAGAAAACAGTGAAGGAAAACTGTCAAGTTATTGATTTCCCAGACTTGAATAATTTTCTTTATGATCTCAGTACAAGTGGTACCTTTATTCCTGTTTCTTGTGAAGGAGCTAATAAGGATTCTAGTAGCAAGATCCCCAACAATTGAAAAGGATTATTTCCTGACTATTTATTTGTAAACAAGAGCGAATTTAACAAGGGAAAGAAGTTTGAGTTGACAACCGAGACAACAATCTTGAGTGATGGTAATGCTCAAACAATTTTTGAAGGAACTGGGTTACATGAGGTTGTAACAGGTAAATGAGGAGAAGAGACTTCAGTTTTTAGAGGAGAAGAAGTCGTTAAAGTACAAACAATTAACTTTGTACAACTTCAAGCCGGTAAGATTTTTCTTTTTCTTAAGTAAGGAAGTCAGCTTTTAAGCCTAAGTTTTCTTAATTATTGATAATTTAAGACCGAAAATTTTAAAGAGTTAATCACATATTTTTAGTAATTTAGATATTTATATTTCTGCCTTTTTTCGAATTTCTGATTATTAGTTAATTAAAGTGACAACTCACTACTTTTTATTAGGACTGATTAGATTTTTAATGCTGACCACATTTTTTCTTTTAGGTTTATTTTTCAGAAAGCCAATGTATCTTGTTGAAGATTAAAACAACTTCAACTTAAAAACTTTCTAGTCTATGAAAGAAAGACTTTTATATTCCAATATTTGACCTTTATTAACTAAAGAGGGAGAAAAGACCATTGAGACTTGTTTTATAGAAGAAATTAAAAAATCAGATCAATTAGAAATTGCTGTAGGCTTCTCTTCTTGTAATACTTTGCGAAAATTAGACGAATTAATAACACAACAAAAGATTAAAAATGTTTCTTTGATTCTAGGAATGTATTATTTTGATGGAATTTCAAAAGCACTTTTCAATCTTGCTTTGAAAATTAATGACAAATGACAAAAATCTGGAATAGGAGAGATAAGGATTATTCACTCTTTTAGATATCACGGAAAGTTATATTGTTTTCTGAAAAGTAATGAAGTTAACTCTGCAATGATAGGTTCTCCAAATTTAAGTTTCTTGGCGAGTAAAGAACCAGATAAATTAGAGTGAAAACAATATGAAATAGCTCTTCTAACCAATAAAACAGAAACTTTATCAAACATTAAAAGTCATATTCAATCTTTAAAGTCAGAAAATATTTCAAAAAACATAGCTTTTCTGGCAGAAAATAAATTACTTATGGTGATAAAGAGTGTGCAAAAAGAATACGAAAAAGTTTCTAAAATGAAGGTTTAAGTATGTCAGAAAACAGAGAAGAATTAACTCTTACAGAAGTAAAGAAGGCGAAGGTTTTGCAAACCATTGTTTTGCCTTTAATTGTTCCTACTGAATCTGAGGTTTTAAATTCAGCTAATTTAGATTTATCGAAATCGGATCTTAATGCCTGTTATAGTAAATCATCTAATGGACAATCTGGAAAGAAACAGAGTTGGTACGATGTGCAATTAATTGTTAATTTTCAAGGAGATTTGCCTTCAAGAAAAGAATGATTCTATATGGTCACGGATGATGGAGATCTCTTTAAGGCGTGTTTCACCGGCAAAAGAGTTAAGAGATTGTGTACATTTGAGAATAAAAAAATTATTGGTGTATGAATTAAAGAAAGATTAGTTGAATGAGAAGCGTTAGAAAGTTTCAAATTCGTTCATCAAGATCAAAAAAGATCAGGAATAATTACTAAAGAAACATTAGATTTTTACGGTGGTGACACTATATACATTAAGAAGACCAATAAAACTAAGAAAGATGAGGATGGGATAACAAGAGATATATGACTTATATCTTTTCCTTACAGACTTTATTCAGCAGAAGGAGAAGAGTGTTTATCAGATACTGAATTCTAGAAATTAGAGTTAACTAAGTATTTCTCTCTTTCTAATTAATTCACAAAAAGATTTTTAAATAGTTAGTGAGCTAATTTATTAATAAAGT
Organism: Mycoplasma wenyonii; assembly: GCF_003265155.1. Lineage (GTDB taxonomy): Bacteria > Bacillota_I > Bacilli_A > Mycoplasmatales > Mycoplasmoidaceae > Eperythrozoon_A > Eperythrozoon_A wenyonii_C. The sequence continues at coordinate 2,801 of NZ_QKVO01000011.1, forward strand.
CAGAACTTTTTATTTTTTAACTTTATTTCCAATAGAGCTTACTAATTGATTAATTCATTCAATTACCTTAAAAGCCCTTTATAGAGCTCCAATTGCTTATAAGGTACTAAATATAAGACAGGGATGAAATCAACAAGTGGATTTTCCTGATGTCGGGGGGAGAGGTGGAATGGTCATTTCCATAGAACCTATTTATAAGTTACTAGAGAAAAATAAGTTGTTAAATAATGCCCATATTATCTTGTTATGCCCAAGAGGTAATAAATTAACTCAAACTAGATTTAGGGAGCTGGAGAAGTTATCTAGTGAAGCCCCAATAGTTTTTCTTTGTGGACATTATGAAGGTATAGATGAAAGAATCTCACACTTTATCTCCGAAAGACTTTCCATTGGAAATTACATAATTTCTTCAGGAACTTTAGCGGCTTCAGTAATTCTAGAAGGAATTGTTAGATTAATTCCTAATGTTATTTCTGAAGAGAGTTTGGAATTTGAAAGCTTCAATCATTCTGAAAGCCCAACAGATTTAGATTTTCCTTGCTATGCCCCTCCCAAAAATTTCTTAGGATACAAGATTCCAGAACATCTGGGAAAAGCTCCTAAAAAATCTAAATCAGTTAAAAATAAAAATAGTTAAATAAAGATTAGGTTATGTCAATAAAAGATATATTTAGTAAGTTATTTTCTAAGAAGAAGGATAAAGAGCCTAAGAAAGAAGTTCCAAAAGCCAATTGATTTACTTTCCTTAGATCTTTTTAGAAACTAATTAGATATAGAGCTAAGTAACCTTTTTTAATAGGAAATCAAATAGATATTTGTATTTTCAGAAACTGAAATTGAAGTTATTGGAAATTCACCTTCATTGGTTATCTTTTCCTTTCAAGTTCCTGCAACAGGCGCCTTTAGGACTTTACTTTCAAAAGTAGTAGTTGTTATTTCATCTTTCGACACAGTTTTGGTTTTTATGTCTAGCTTTTTACCAATTGCAAGCTCATCACCACTAGCTAATAAACTGCTAGGAAATAAACCCGTTCAAGCATAAGAAAGAGAGCCACTGTCAGTTTCAACATTAGTATTTTCGCAAAGAATTCCAACATAAAGATCTCCTTCTTTTCCATTTTTTAGAAGAAATTTTTCCAAGTTCTTGGAGATCTCTTCAATCTCGCAATTGCCCTTACCAATATTTGAATTTGTCGTGGTAGAAAGCTTTCTTATAACTGTCTTAGCTCGTGAATTCTACAGCAAAACTTTCTCGAGAACTATTTAATAACAGAGGAAAACCAACATAACCTCCAATAAATACGGAAATTGCCCCAATAGTTTTTAAGCTTGCGAACATAAATTACTCAAAAAAACCGCCATTTATTCTAACTCAGTTTTTGAATTCACTTTTTTAAAGCAACTTAATAATTGTTGTTAGGTTTGCATCCTTCCTTTTTCTTCTGTAAATTTACCGATGAAATATTCTTCTAAATACTGTAATTATCCCCATTAAGTTAATAAAATAAAGAATTAGTTATTTCTCAATAACTAACCACTTATGACAACCCATTACATAACAGAAGAAAAGTTAGCTGAAATTAAATCTCAGCTATCTAAATTGATAGATGTTGAAAGACCACAAGTTCTCGAAGAACTTAAACATGCAAGAAGCCTGGGCGACTTATCTGAAAATGCAGATTATGATAGTGCCAAAATGAGACAAGAGCAATTAGAAAAGAGAATTACAGAGCTTGAAACTATCTTAAAGAATTATGAGATCATTGGTAAAGAAGAAGAAAAGAAGGCAAAAGATGAAAAAGTAGTGAAAATAGGTTCTAAAGTCAGAGTATTTCACTCCTTAACTAGCAAAGAATATACTTATGAAATTCTAGGTAGTTTAGATGCAGATCCTGCACAATTCAAAATTTCAAATGAATCTCCGATAGCCAGAACCATCTTAGGAAAGCCAGTTGGAGGCCCTTATGCAGTAGAAGGAATGCAGAAAAGTTATTTTATTAAAATACTTGAGATTTTTTAGTTTTTTCATTAGGCCTTAAGAATTCCTTCTATTATTGTTTCAAAAAGAGCCATTAATTTTGAACTTTTAGTTATAGGGAAGGTAGAGAGCATACTATCTGAAGGAGTCTTAATTACACCAAAAACATATGCCTTTTTCCATAAAAACAAAAACTTTTACTTTGGAGATGTACCAAAAAGTGCAATTGCTTTGTTCTGTCCCTATTCCGGTTTAAGTGACTTTCATGATAATTGAGAAAAATTAATTTGCACAGATATCGAACATAAATTCTTACTCTCTACTAATTGAGAATTAATTCACCAGCTTTTAGAAGAAGTTAGACTTCTGGGAAAAAATATAGATGTACCAGAAAGAAATGAAAATTCTTTGGAGATTGGCTATTTTCAGCAATGAAAATCTAGACTAAAGCAATCCCTATTAACTTTGTTGGATTCTGATTTTCAAGAACTGATAAACAAGTACATTCAAAAGATATTTAGTAATCCAAATTCAAAACTAAATTACAAGTTAATTCATCCTGAAGAAATTAGAAACAAAAATAAGTTATATCCAACCTTATCTGGGGCTAGAAGTATTTATTCCTTTCTAAATAGAAAATTAGAGATATTGCCTTTATTTTCAGGAACAAAAGAATCAAATAAAGAGGTATATTTTGGTTGACCTTTAAAGAAATTAGAGAATGAAGAACAACATATTTACTCTTCCGAATGAATTTCTCAATTAGAAAAGGATTCTCCAGATCTATTTGATTGCCCTGACTTCAAGGAACCTGAGATTCCTGACTCTCAGATAAGTTCTAAAAATAAGAAATAAAATTTCTAAAAGTATATTAGGAGACAATGGTTAGGCTGAGACTTAAAAAGATGGGCAAGAAACATAATCCTTTTTTCAGAATTATTGCTATAGACTCTAGAAGAGCAAGAGATTCTGCCGAACTTAAGACTTTAGGTTTTTATGAACCTAAAAAGGGAAATTTTCAATTAGATATGACTTTGTATCAAGAATTTATTGGAAAAGGAGCTCAACCCACAAAGAACTTGTTAGATTTGATTAAAGCTCAATCTAGACTTTCCAGACTTTAGTTTGAAGTTATCTATTTCTGCGGTACCAAAGCGCACTGAAGGCAACTCACAAATTTGTTTTCCTATAGTTCTTTACTTAGAAAGCGAAGAAGAGGATAGTTCTTCTCCATTTCCAGAATGATCTCCTTCTGCCTTTCCATTTTCCGAGAATGAAATATGAGACAAACCAGAAGATATAGTAGCTAAACACACTGAAAGAATGAAGGAATTATTTAGAACACAAAAAGAGATAGGCTATTTCTATCCAGAAGGTTGTTTTGTGTCTTTAGATAGAGATTTATTTTGTCATTACTTATTAGCAGGTTGTAAGCCTAATAGAGCTTTACAAAGATTGTTGAAGAATATAGAGTTTGAGCTAACGGGCCTAGAGAAGTTTCAATTGTATAAATTACTTTCTGGAGGAAAAGATAGTTATTTTGAAGTTAAGAATTCTTCTAACATACTAGAGCTATCCGAGAAGCTTAGAAAGCTCCAGCAGAAAAATAAGTAAAATAAAACACGGTTTTTAGTAATTAAGCATGGTTTTTATTCTTAAAGCTTTAGCAGGTACATTAGCCTTTGGCGGAATTGCCACTCCTATAGCTCTCTCGCAATTTGAAGATCCTTTGCTAGAGTATAGAGAAGAGATTACGCCAGAAAACAAGAATTTAAAGGTGCGAAAAGTATTGCAATGATTGAGAGAAAAAGATTGTCAATTAATTCAAAATCCAGAGAATGAAAACAATTGGTCTAATGCAATATATGCCTGCGAGAAACAAGAAAATGGCATAGCTAATTTTTATTATGTAGGGCCAGAGAATTCTTTTATTACTGAGATTGAATCTAATTTGATTAGGAAAGTATCAACTGTTAATTATCTAGCCAATAAAGAGAAAGAAACTGCTATGTTATTTTTAGGTCTTGAAGATGGAGAGAGTATTAATTGGGCAGTGGCCTTTGAAAGTGGTTGGAGATATTTCAAAAATGTAAGTCTAAGTGAACAATGTAGTGTTCGAGCCAAGGCGTTAGGAGGAGATGATCTTTTATGTAAGTTAGAAAATACTAATTCAGCTTTTTATTACAGCTTTTCAGTCTTTTAGTTAAGTTTCAATAGTTTTCTTATCTGGGAATAATAGATAAATTGGATTTGTTTTTCCCAATCTACCAAAAGCATTAATAGTTACAAATAATCTTCCATCAGCGACAGTAGTTTGCTTGTCTCATTCTCCAACAGTAAAGTCGTTTTCCAAGCTTTTGCTATAGAAAAAAGTGTTGTAAAAGGAACCTGTACCTTCCTTTTCTGTTTTAGTTTTTATTTCAAGTTCAAAACCTGTTTTATGAAATTCTTGACTCTTAAATAAGACTTTGGGAAATAAACCTTTTCAATTATTTGGCATTATTTCTTTTGCATCTATATTGACATTTTCACAAGAAACAGTTATATAGTCTTCTTCCTCTTTAATAAGTTCTCAAAAGACATTTTCACTTAATTTATCAATCACTTTGCAATTCTTTTCTTCAGTTAACTTTGTATCTTCTATGTTTATTAGTGGTATTCCTGAGGGGGGGGCTATCGAATGTCTTGTTTCAGCATTATTTGAATTATTTTTTCGTTCTTTTTCTAAAAAGAATGGAATTAAACCACAGCAGCCAGCACAAACAACAAAGAATTTAGTAGCTAAAGACACAATAAGGAAATATTAAATAGGTCCTTAAATTTAAGCCTATTGAGTTAGTTAGATCAAATATATATTTTGTCTGGAATAGCGGTTGGAGTAGAGATTGAGATAATTTTGAAAGTTTTTTGTTGAGACTCTTCTTCTTTTCCATCTCATTTTCCAGTTACAAGATTATTGAATTTATTCTTTCCATCAAAAATCACTGTGTAGTCATTTAATCCTGTTTCTGTTGGAGTAACTTCCATCTTTATATCAAATTTCTTTCCCTGTAGAAAAGAACGCATGGTAGAGAATACTCCTTCCGGGAATAGACCTCCTCATGTGTTTGCCGATATCAAAGGATTGTTAATTACATCTTCACAAGAAACAGTTACATACTTTTCAGTGCCTTCACTAGTATTGTTTCAAAATCAATCATTCATCTCTTCCGGCACTTCATTTAATATAGTGCAATTGCCAGTTTCATCAACTTCTTGGGGGGGGCGAGAATCAGGAGCTTGCTGTGGAACTTTTAGAACCTCTATAGAGGGATTTTCAGTAAGTTTTGGATCGGTCGGAGTATCTTCAGTTCTTGTGGCAGAAGGAACACTAGAAGGAGTTTGAGCAATATTTACTGTCTCTGGACTCTTTCCTCGTAATTTATTCAAAGATCAGGGAACTAACACACCCCCTCCAAGCCCACCAACTGCCACAATAGCCCTAAGACTTAAAGACAAGCTCTAAAAGAAACTGTTATGACTCTCAAATTTTAAGACTGACAACTTTAAGAGCGAAGAAATACTTGTAAATCCAGTAGATAAAAAATTAACTGTTTTCCGCAAATATAAGAAAAATTGAATTAGTGTTACCAAGTTCGCCCGAAAGAGTTACTGCTGTGATTTTTTTATCCCCCGCATCTCTTAAATCATTCCCCCACTCACCAACGATTGAAGAATTTTGTAATTTACTTCCTTCAAAAACTGTCTTATATCTCCCCTCCACTATTGAGGTAGTTATTGTTTTAATTCCAATCCTTTTCCCTTGTGTTAAATCTTGTCTACCAGTCATCAAAACATCAGGGAATATACCAGTTCACTCCCCCACCATCCTTTTATCAACAGAACTTTTACTAGTATTTTTGCAAACAATAGTATAGTAAGAGCTCATTCTATCTGAAATTTCAAGGTCTCAAAAAACATCTTCTAAAGGTTGCACAATTTCACAATTTTCCTCTTCAAACTCTTTTTTGATTTCTGGCAAAGTGGTCTTTCTTGTTTCCAAAGTACCTAAGGATTGAATTTCAGATGTTGACGAAACTTCTAAATTGGTCTGCGAGCTGGGAGATGCAATTGAATCATTATTTTCTACCCCCTTTTGAAAAAAAGGTATAAGGCAACAGCCAGAAAAAATCCCTCCAATTATGGAAAGAATTTTTGCCCCCTCCAGCAATTTAGGTGATTACTCAATTAATAGTAAGTAATATTTCCTTATTTATCATTTATTTGTATTAAGTTTTCTTTGTGCACTTAGTTTTTAATTAGAGTTTTCTCTTAAGTAATTACTTTATGGATTTACTTCTAGAAACTAAAAAACATTTTTATGGTTTACAAGGAGATAGCTTTAAGAGTCAACTTTTTAAGCAACTTAAAGCAGGGGATATTGTACTAGTTCAAGAAAAGATCATTGATGACAAAAAGAAAGAAAGAATTCAAAGATTTGAAGGCTTGCTTATAAGAAAAAGAGGCTCTTTGTTGGGAGAAAACATTCTCTTGAGAGAGAAGATGAAAAACTATTGAGTGGAAAAGTCTTTCTTTATTCATTCCCCATTAATTCACAAGATAGAAAGGGTTAGAGAGGGTAGATCCAGAAGAGCTTATCTGTCTTACTTAAGAAATGCTGAATCTCTCCCTCTTAAACTAAAGAGATTGAAAGCTAAATCAACTAATAAACCAAAGTAGTTATATGCCAGTTATTAAGGTAAAAGAGAATGGAATAGACCAAGCTTTAATCGAATTTAAAAAGCTTTCTGTTGAGGTTAAAAGAACAGCAATGAGATATCTTTTTCACTTAAGACCAGCACTTCAAAAGAAAGAAAAGAAAAAGAGAGCAGATATGAGAAGAAAATTCTATTAATAGTTCTAAAATTTAAAAGTAGTTAGAGGCACAAATGAAAACAGTTGAGTACATAATTCAAGATAAAGTAGGCCTTCATGCTAGACCTGCTTCTAAATTAGTTCAATCACTCTCTAAATATAAGTCTTCTGTTTTTATGGAATTTGAAGGAAAAAAAGCTAACGCAAAATCCATTATTAACTTAATGTCTTTGGGAGTTACAGGAAAATCTAAGGTTATATTCCAAATTGAAGGAGAAGATGAAGAAGAACTATCTAACTCTTTAACTGAAATACTAGCAGAGCACGGGATCTAGTTTCCCTAGTTAGCCCAATTAGGGCTAACTTCTTTAAACCAGTTGAACTAGGAAAGAACCTTTAGAGGTTTTTAGTAATCTTGTGTAACCTCCTTTTCTAGATCTATATTTCTTTGCAAGCTCTTCAAATAGTTTTTTCACCAATTCCTCTCTAGTAAATTTAGAAGTTCTAAGAACTATAGAGTAAGCCTTTCTCTTAGTAATTAAGTTGTCTACTTTAGCTAAAGTTATTAACTTTTCAAAATATTTCTGAGTAGTTCTAGCATAACTTAATTTGGTAGTAATTTGACCATAAGAAATTAGATCAGAACACTGTTGTCTGGTAGTCATCCTTCTTCTAGCAGTGTCAACTCCCTTTTTATGTATGTAAGACATTTAAGTTAAGTAGAAACTATCTTGACCAGTGAATATTCTTGGTTAAGTTTATTAAATCTTTTGGACTCTGTAGCTTTAGGGGCGAATCATTCTTTTAGTTTAAATTTGATCTGCGGAAGAACAGGATAGGTTATTAAAGTTCCCAAAATAAGTAATTTCAATAGCGCAGTTGTAAAGTGACTTGGATTTTTACCAGAAGCACTTGATCCACTATAAAACAATGAAATCACATTATTAAGTAAGAAATATATAAATGCTATGAGAATTCCAATAGAAGTAAAGAGATTTGTTTTTTTACCTGCTCTAGAATTTCACAACACAATACCCAAAACTCCAAAGATAATCAAGGAGTTCAACTCTGCCAGTGTGTCATTAATAGTTCAAAGAAACTCTATATTATGACTTTGTGTTCAATACATTATCTGAGTAATAAAAACAGCCACTAAAGCAATACCTCCCATCTGACCTAATAAGTGAATCCAGACAGACAATTTACTTGCCAATCCATATTTCACACTCTTGACTTTTATAAATCTTTCTCTGATACTATTAATCTCTTTGAAGTTGTACTTATAGTGAAGCTGTACTAATTGGTTTTGACCGCACATAGAAGACACATTTAAGCTAGATAAGAAAGTTAAAAAGATAAGAACTGTCAGTATGTTTTTAAAATGAGGCGTCTTTAATCCTTGAAAGTTCATAAAGTCTCCTGTTTTTTTATCTGCCATCAAAGTAACACTTATTACTAGAAAATAAATCAAGGTAATTGCAATGAAAGATAGTGAGACTATTTTTCTAAATGAAGTCTCTTTTCTTGTTCTTTCCTTAAGAGATAATACAGAGTAGAACCCATCATACATAAAAAAGATAGAAGGAAGGCCTGACATCAAGACAGTTCAGCTTCCGAATTTATTTAGACCAGCACCTTCTTGTTGATTGCCATTACTTTGCCCCTGTCCACTTCTAGCAAAAAAAGAGTGAATTCCAAAACCCAATGTATAGAGAATTGATAAGAAAATAAAGCAAGATAATACCTTCTGCAAAATCACAGCCCCTTTAAAAGAAAAAACATTAAGACTAGTAATTACGGCACTAAGTAAAAAAGCACAAATACAAATGCCTCAAATGCCCAATATGCCTTTTTCATTAACTCACTTAATTAGATAAATAGAGGTAGTTAGTATTCCTATTGGATGCAATAACTTGGTAGTAAATCCTACTACTCAGTTCTTAAATTTAGTCCCACAATATTTCTCTACTCACTCTACAAATCCCCTACCACTACTAGTATTCTTATCTACTAATCTTGTAAAGGCTCAACACATAGAGATAATGAGACAAGTTGAAATACAAAATAAAGCAAAAATAGGTCAATACTCACCTTTTGAAAGCTCAATTAAAGTCTTTGACTTCAGGAATATTCCTATTCCCAACATAGAGCAGATAGAGATAATAAATAACTTTCTGCTGTTTAATTCTTTTGAGATCGAATTAAAGGAGAAAGACTTAATCACTAGTATTGCCCCAATATAAAGTTCTTAAACTCTTTGGTCTTCGGAGCAGTAAATAACTTAGGGGTTGGTCCTTGTTCAACTATTTCCCCTCCCTTGATAAAGACAGTGTAGTCAGCAATGTGTTTCACCTGCGAAAGCGAATGTGAAACTATTATCACAGTTATCTTGCTGGCAATATTCAAAATCAATTTTTCAATTTTAGAAGCGGAAGAGGGGTCCAAAGCACTAGTAGGCTCATCCATTAACAATAGCTCTGGCTCCAAAATTAAAGCTCTGGCAAAACAGAGTTTCTGCGCTTGCCCCACAGATAAAGTGCCAATAGGACAACTATCCAATCTGTCTTTAAGTTCTTCTCAAAGATCACACTCAACCAATATTTTCTTTAGTTTCTGTTCTAAAAGCTTAGAATCATACATCCCTCTCGCTTTTAGAGCAAATAGAATATTCTCCCTAATAGTCAGGGGAAACAAAACAGGCAACTGACTAATTAGCCCTATTCTTTTTTTCAGCAATTCAATAGGAAAAGAAGTAGAAAGTAGCTCTGTTCCTCGGTAGACTATCTTTCCCTCTCAGCAATAATTGTGATCCTCCCCCTGTTCAAATATTTCCTTAGTAATTGATTTCAGCAAGAGAGATTTTCCTGCCCCTGAAGGACCAATGATTCCTCAAACTTTATTCTTAGAGAAAGTTAAGTTAATGTCAGATAATACAGTCTTTTTCTTTTTTTTTCCTTCCTTTAGAAAAAGAGAGAAATCTTTTATATATAGGAAATCTGTTTCTTCTTCAGAGTTAAATAATTTGTAAGCAGGAAGAGTTTCTGTTTTTTTTCTTCAGTCGAACTTCACAATTTACTATTGAATACTTAATTGAACTAAGAATTTAGCTTTATTTTTGGAATTCATATGCCAGTAATAGTTAAATATTTTCTTTAGATAGAGCTTTTTGACTAATCTAACACCCCTCTTAAATAGCTTTATTCAAAAAGTAGTTAATAATGAATACAGAAAGATTGAGAATATCAATATAAAGAAAATGGTCTCATAAACTACTGACTTCAATTCAACTATTTTGTATTTATAAAAAGAAGCAAAGAATTTAGTTGTTAGAGTTTGTCCAGGGCCTCACAAGGTAAATCTGGAGGAAGGAGAGACACCCATAGTAATGAAGAGCAAACCACTTTCTCCATTCAATTTAGTTGTCAAATTAGATAGGTGCTTTCTAATCTTGGACTTACCATCCCTCAAGAGTAGATAGATTAGATTGAAGTTTTGTAATCCCAGATAAGATAGAGCTTTACTGTATTTCTTGGAATAAGCTTCAAATAGATTAGAGAATTTATTGAATAAAAATGGGAAGCTCAATATAGTAAAAGAGAGAATTCCGGCAAATACAGAAGTCTTTCCTATTCCTAACTTCAGATAGTTAAGAAAAAAGAAAGAGCTGAACATGGCTCAAAGCATAGGAGGAGCTGTTCCTATTCCTGAAATAATTGAGGTAAAGAAACTTTTTATTCTCTTATGTTTTCTTAGATAAATATTCACAAAGAAAGCAGAAAAGAAGCTAATTGGCAGAGATCATGAAACGGAGAAAAATAGCAGAAGTATAGTATTTCAAGTAGGAACCACTATTCCCTTTAAGCTATAAGTTTCAGTATTTCCGGTGAAGAGGTTATAGAAGATAAAGTAAAGTCCTCTAAATATAGCCACTCCAAGAATAGATAGGAATAGAGAAAGAACTAAGAAAACTAAGGTCTTTTCTCTTCAAGCTCTAAAAGTTCTCAAGAATTGATTTCGAGTGGTTTCTTTCTTACTGTAAACATCTTTTTGTAGATATCTAGAAAGATAGATAGAAGAATTTTTGTACCTTAGATGTTCAATCTTGCTCTTAATCTTTCAAGAGAGACTATCTCATTTGCGACTTACTAGATTTCCCTTATAGTTAAGCTCTGAAGCTTTCTTTCTAAGGAATCAGTTGAGAAATATTGAGAGAACCAATAAAGATGCACCGAATACATACATAGCTTGTCTATTTTTCTCCCCACCACCCTCAGAGAAATAGAAAGAAGAAATCAAGCTGGAAATAGTATGACTCTCT
>NZ_QKVO01000012.1 GCF_003265155.1 Mycoplasma wenyonii
CACTTATTGCCACTTAAATTCAAACTCCCCCCTCAATTCCTAATTGACAAATTTAACAATTTTTGTGAGCCTATTTTTGAGTTACAAAAAAGTAATGAGCAGATAATTAAGAAACTTTTGAGATTACAAAAAGGTTGAGTTGAAAGCTTGGATTAAGTAGTTATTTTCTTTTAGTTACAAAACTAATCTAGATCTTTTAAGTTTTCTCTTTAACCTTCGATATTTCCGTTTAGATATAGTTCACTTATTTTCATGACTAAAGTTTGCGACTTTTCTATTACTTGGTAAATGCCCCCCCCGATGTAAAGCAGTTTATTTTTTAGTTTGGAGAGAATTATTCAGATATAAACAAGTAATTTCTCTTTTCTCTTTTGAGGAGGCAAAAGAATTTAAAGAATTTTATTTTTAAAGTATTGTCTGAGTTGAATTAAATAAGAGCAAAAAACAGTTCTTAAATTATCACAGCCTTAATCATCGGTTTAATTTTTTCTGTATTGTTCAACTGCGCGCTGGGCTCCTTATGTTTTAAACACTAGCGTTAAAGACAAGCATTCTGTTTATTTCCTCTTGGTTTTGTTTTTTCTTTGTTGTTTAAGAAGTAATATTCTCTTTCGGCCCGTTCAAGTTTTTATGAAACTGACTGATATTTGTTTTTAGCTTCATAAATTTGCTCTTGTAATTGAGATAATCTTCGCCTTAAGTTATTTAGCTCGTTTCTATTTTGGCGAGCGACAAATAAGAAGAGACCAAGAGGAATATTGAGAGCTACAGATATAACAAGAAAAACTATTAAAGCAGAAATAGTTAAGTTATTTTTGCAGTTAGCTTAAATAATTTTTGATTTTGTTAGATGTTTGAAATTTAGAAAAGATTTAAGTTAGAGAAGTTTTAGAAAGTTATTTAGACGATTTATAACTAGGACATTTTTCTATTGTTCCTTGGCCTTGATGGTGTTCATTTAAAAGTTTTTTACCTTCCTCTTCATTCTCTACATTCAGCTCTACTCCCCCAGAAGCTTTCATAATAAATGGAGCTACGCAGTCGTTATTTCAACCTGCTAATCCTGAATAAGTTCTTAAAGAGGAAATGAAACTCTTTTTTCTGTTAGTGAAATGATAGGTAGAAAGAGCCCCTCCCCCAATTATCAAGAAGGTCAAAATTTTCCCTAGTGTAAGTAACAGCATATTAAACAACTAGTGTTTGGGTATTTTAGTTTAATGACTTTATGGTTAGTAATTAATTTGAAAGCTAGACCAAGATGTTAGTTGTTTATTGTTTGGATTAATAGCTAAATGATGAGAGTTTTTGAATTAGTTAAAAAACTATTTATATAATTTTTTTTAGGTTTTTAAATAACTCTTTATGTTATTTCTTTTCAAAGCATTAATTGGTGTCGCTGGAATAGGTGCAGGTGTGGCTGTTCCTGTTGTAGTAAATAAGATACAAAGTTCTGTTACTACAGTCGCAGAGGAAACAGGTAAGGTTATTGGGGGTATCAATAGAAGTGTTACCGAAAGAAGAGAAAACACAAAAGTATCTGAAGCTTTAGGATTTTTGAATAGTAACAAGTGTAAGCGATTTACAAATCCTGCAAATTCTAATGATTCTTTCGGGGCTCTTTATGCTTGCAAAGAAGATGGTAAAGACAGTTTCTACTACTTAGGTTCCAATAGCGATGTTAGAAATAATGGAGCTAGTTCTGCAAAGAAAGTTAGGTCTGTGAATTATGAAAAAGGAACTGGAGACACCGCAACTCTTTCTTTGGGGTTGGTAGAAGGAAACGGAGAAATTAAGTTAAGTATTCCTGATCAAGGGGGGGGAGGTTGAGCTAATTTCAAGAACGTTGATTTGATTAACGACTGCAAAGTTATTAATCCTGAAACAGGAGCAAGTTCTTTGAACTGTACCTTGAAGGATTCTGAAAGAACAAGTGGATTTTCTTCTTACAATTTTTCAATTTTTTAGACTTACAAATTTAGAGGCAAATTAGTAACTGGGAAGTTAATAAAATCTTTTAAAAAATAGATTACTTTACTTTGTTCAGTAGACTTTTAGTTTTCGCTGTAACAGCAGTCACCCCTGTGGCAGTTATTGCAACTGTTGCCACTACTAGTTTAAGCGCCCCCCCCAGTCAAGAAAATAAATTATCTAAAAATAGTTCTAGTAATCCCACTAGAGATTCTACTAGAGAAGTTGTATCTCTTGAAGAAAAATTAAGAGATCAAGAACATGATGATTGTCAAGACAGAAATATAAGGATAGTAATTCAGAATAGCCAAGGAGATAAAAAGACAGTACCTGTAAAAGAATTTAGTCAATATAGAGAAAAGGGCTATAAGCTTGTTGAGGCAGATTATGAGGTTGGTAAATGTAGCCGAGAAATTGCTGAAAAATAATTCTCTAGAAGTTGTTACTCTCTACTACTTTAAAAGTTTTGGGTGGAGTGTTGTCTGTAGGAACAGTGACTTTTGTACCTATTTATTCTTTAAATTTCCTTAAATCTTCGGAAACACCAGTAATAGGCAGTCAAGGTAACGTCTTAAACATTCCTGTAACTAATACAAGATTACAAGTTTCTACTGATTCTGCCCAATTAAAACAAGATGAAATATTTGACCTTTGTCAGAAAAAGAATACTAAGTTTCAAATTAGAGGAAAAGAAGGAGCTATAAGTGAAATATCTGAGTTCGATTACAAGGGAGATAGAAAAGACATTGTCGGTGTGACTTATCAACCAAATGTGTGTACTAGAGAAGTGAATCTATCACAATAATGTTTGCAGTTTTGAAAGGTTTGGCTGGATTATTGGCAGTAGGAACTACTATTTTTGTTCCTACTTATTTAACTACCAAGTCTTCTAACCTTACGGAAAATAAAAGTGAAAAAGTAAAAGTTCAATTAAGGATACAACCTCCTATTTCTCCAGAACAAAGAAGACAAGAAAAGAAATTTGATGATTGCTTAGATAGTTCTCTAACCTTTAGAGTTAAGAATAAAAGTGATGGAAGTGAATTAAAAATAGTTAGTTCAAAAGAAGTTAGACAGTATTTAGATGAATCTAAATATGAGATTGAATCCTTATATGCCGGACAATGTAATAAAGATAAAGTTCTTTCAACACTTTCTTCCGCCCATTAGAAAAATATCTAAAGTTTTTTAATTTAGAAAAAAATATTTAATTAATCCAAAAATTTAGTTAAAATAGGCGAGGATATTTTTGATAATTATTTAGTTACAAATTACAAGAAATTTTTAAGATATGGCTGTTAGTGTAAGGGCTTTTTCATCAATTTTGGTAATTGTTGGAAGTTGCGCAAGCCTTCCTTTATTTTTAGGAAAAACAAGTAATGTAGAGGTAGTAACCCAATCCACTACTCAAGATCCAAATTACAAAATAGAAACAATTTCAAAAAAATTACCTGTAAGTGTAAGTGATAAAGAAAGAGGGAAGTGCTCTATTGAAGAGCTTTCGAGGGATTCAAAAAGTTTTCTTCTAGCTCAAGAAAAAGGAGGGAATTTCTATGTTGAGATTTTCTGTGAAGATACTAATGAAAACACCAGTAAAGGTTCACTCCCTTCACATTGAACTGGATTATTTTCCAGAGCAAGTTTTATTGGATAGTTCTTCACTGGCAATTGGCAAGAAATTTGACATAAAAACTGAGACCATATCGTCAGATGAAAATTCTATAACCACTTTTAAAAGTTCTGTCTTGAAAGCAACATCAATTGCTGGAACTTGAGGAGAAAGTTTAAAAACTGGCGAAGGAGATACAGCTATACCTATTTCTTTGTCAGAGGTTTTGGGAACCATTAATCCAATTTATTTGATTACTTATTAAAGATCTAATTAGGGTTTTTTAAAAAAGTAACTTCCTTTAGTCCTTAAAGTGAGTTGTTAAAAAGACAAGAATCAAACATCTCTTTCAGTACCTCTTCCATCTTTTTTAGTCTTATTAGTTTTTTTCAAAACCAATTTATCTGCTCCGTAACTTTTCAAAACTTCTTTAGTAATTATTCCTATTCTCCTTTTATCTTGGTAAACATATTCAAAACCAGTAATGAAGTCTAAATCTGCTAACCTACCTTTTACTCATCTACCGATAATTTCCTTATCTTCAAAAGTACTTAATTTTTTGATCTTTCTTCCCGAAAACCTAGCTTTAAAACCATCTCCATCATCTGTAACGATATAAAATCATTTTTCTTTTGGAGGTAGATCATGTTGACCTTCAACAATTATCTCCATATCATATCAACTATTCATTTCTCCGCTTTTTTCATCCCTTTCAGGCTTACTATAACAAGCATTCAATGATGACTTAGATAAATCTAGTGTTTGTCAATTCAAAGCCTCTTCATCTGTAGGAACATTTAGAGGAAAAATCAGAGTTTGAAGCGCTTCCGCCTCTTCTAATGCTTTAATAGTTAAAAATGACATTTTTAAGCTATGTCTAGTCTATTTTAAAATTTCTTTTTCGCTTATATTGAGTACTTTTGTAAGAAAGCAATTGTTTCTTTTTTAAGACATCTATATTTTCTGAAATATCTTGTGATGCCAATCTATTGATATGATTTACAGAGCTCTCTAGTAGTTGCGAATCATTCGTAAAAAAAGCTATTTCGTATTGTTTTAAATGTGTTTGGTCTGCGATCGTTAGAAAACTTAAATTAGGAGAGCCTAGAATGGCTGAAGTAATTTGGTCATTTTTAATAAAGCAATACAGCTTTCCGTGATATTTAAGTGAATATGTCACTCTAATCTCTCCTATTCCCGTCTTTTGCCATTTGGAATTAATTGCTAGGGCCAATTTAAATAATTTTTTGGGAAATCCATTAAAAAAATACATTCCCAAAATTAAGCAAATATTTTTAATCTTGTGCTGGGTTATTAATTTATCTAATTCCCATAAAGAGCTGTAAGAAGAGAAACCAACAGCAATTTTTAATTGATCTGCTTTTTGAATTTCTTCTTTAAAACAATCGTGAATTATTTCTTGGTTTTTCTGCACTAATAAAGGTTGAATATTAGAGTAAAGAAATTTTGTCTGCACTTGAAAAGTGTTGAAGAAATTATTATTTGGGCTTTCAATCTATTAATAATCAGAATTTGTCAAAAAAGAATAATTCTTTAGTTAAAAAATCTTTAATCAAAAATTTGAAATTAATTTATGTACTTTCTTTCTCTAGAGAAATATCAAGAATTAATTTATTTGAGAGTTTTTTATTGAGACAGTGTGATTGTGGCTTCGCTATTAACCTTTTTACTTCAATCAAAAAGATCTTTACTCATAACTTTTAGGGAACATTCTAGCTCTTTCCCTCCTTCCTTGGGTTTACATGCTCCTAGAGAAATTTCAACATCTAACTTTCTTGTTGTACTAATTCTTCCAACTTTGTTATTTCATACCTGTTTATCTTGTTCATAAATAATACCCCCTGAACTTGTCTTCAAAATTAGAGAATTGTCAATTGAACAATTTAATGTCCCCAAACTACCTTGTCTTGTTGAAATATATGCAAAATTCCCAGACATACTTGGCACTTCAACAAATTTCATTTCTATCGCCAAATTATTTTTTGATGGGTAAACTCAGACTCTTAAAGTCTCATTTGCATTTCCCCCTACAATAGGTCAGATTTTTTCATTGTTGTTGTTTCGCGCAATATTGATATCAATGACCTTGTTAATTTTTCCTTGTTCCTTCAATAATTTTCCATCGTTACTATCCAGTTTTAAAGTCCAATTAAATTTCGTTCCAATCGTCTCAAAACTGCCCTTTCTTGAGTTTGCTTTCGGATTCCACACTGATCCATTACATTCAAATTCTGCACTTATTTGATTAGGGAGCCATATATCACTTCATGTATGGGTTGCTGATGTTAGGGCAGGAATGTCAGGGCGAGAGTTGGAAGTGGAAAAACCCACCACACTCGCAATACTGCCGACGATGCCGGCAAAACCCGCTATAGGCAATATCCCCCCCCGCACCCCTGTTAAAAGCTGATAAGAATAGTAGTTTTCATTTTAAAAGCCCTTAGAAATTAGTAATAAGGAACTACTTTTTTAAAGGGAACTAAGGTTTAGGAATTTATTTTACTGACAGAAAAGGTTATCTTTATTGCTTAAATAACAAATAAATTTTTTCACCTTGTGAGCCAGAAGAGATTATTTTTACTTCAGTAACTTTTTCACCAGTTTCATCTAGGTTTTCTTTGACTCATTCTCCCGTTATTTGGTCATAAAAATGAGAGCCACTAAAAGTTGTTTTGTACTTTGTTGAATCTTCTATAGCTTCTGTTTTTACTTTTATTCCAATCTTTCTTCCTTCTGTGACTTCTTGCCTGTCTTTAAAAAGAGTGTTTGGAAATAATCCTGATCATTGATTTGGCATTTTTGAGTCTTGATTTAAATTGGCATTTGAGCACGTAACTCTAATAAAAGTATCTAAATCTACAAAACCACTATTGCTGTATCACAATAAAGACTCTAAATCTACTAATTCTCTCGCCACTGAGCAGTTTTCTGCATTTACTTTTTTAGGTTGAAGGTGAGAACCTGTTGGCGCATGATCAGGCTTCCCTGATTTAAGTTCGGATGTCGGGGGCAATGAAGAATGATCGGAAGTGATGGCTGAGGAAGAACCACTTGAAATCGTTGAGTTTTCAGTATTGAATTGACGTAATAATCAAGGGACACTGCCCCCCCCCTAGTGCACAAGCCGCAATAAGTGCTCTCGCGCCGAAAGACATCTTTTATGAAGAAATGACGGCTAAGTCTTTAATTTTAGAAATTCATTAACTGTTTAATGATGAGGAGTCTTAACTGAAAGTTTGTATTTATTCCTTTTAAAGTGTTAAAGAATTAAGTTCATTGAACCTAAAAGTTGTTACTTAATCTCTTCTAGGCGGGAATAGAAGATATAACTTTTGAGAATCATCAGTGACATCTTCCACTGTAATTTTTACTTCAGTGAATGATTTATCTGATACAACTTTTGAATCACTTCCTCATTTGCCGATTAAAGGGGGATGCAAAAATCTATTTCCTGTAAAGGTTGTCTTGTATCCATCACTCTCATCTGTTGTTTCTGTTTGTACATTAAATCTTGTTTCTAATAAAAGATTCTCGCTATTTACTAGTAAGTTATTAGGGAATAAACCTGTTCAATTTTCCGCCATCGTTTCCTCAGAATCTTCTGTATCAGTTTTTTCACAAAAGACAGTTGTATAGTTATCTCTATTTATGTGAAGACCATCAAATATATCTTCTCCAACAGTATTAACTACTTTACCATTACCTTCCCCTAAGTTTCTTGTATTGGGAAGAGTATGGGGTGAGATTGTTCGAGTTTCTGTTACGCTACCTGTACGTGAATCAGAAGAGGAAGTATGAGAAACAGTTAAAGAACTTTTGTTACCAATCGCACCGCCTAGTTGACCTGTTTGTCAAAGCGCTAGTGAGGTTATGCCCCCCCCGTGCTAATTGTTCTGCAGATTGAAATAACTGCCTTAAGACTCACTTAAGAGAATTAAAGGTAAAAATTAAATTTTCTTGTATTTTAAGTGCAATTTCCTTTTATTAATTGAGATTAAGTCCTTATAAGTATTTAGAAGAATCTTTTTTGAAGTTACCTAATAAATAAATGAAATGAATCTTGTTAGACAACTAAAAAAGATTAAGAAAAGACTTGTAGAATAGGAATTTTCACCATTAAAAAGTCTCTAATTTTCTTTAAAATTAAAGTGCTAAACACTAAGTCCTTAAGTGGACGTCATTGCTAAAGTTCTTTTAACTGCAGTCACATTAGGAATAAGTTGTGCTGGAACCCCTTGACTATTACGACAAATAAATTCTTCAAGCTCAAAAAATAAATCCAGACCTTTAGTCAAACGTTCTGTTTCAGCCTCTTCAGTTAAAATAGCCCCTATCTTTCCCGCCGTCAGCTCGATAGAGTCGGTTCCGAAAGCTCCAGAAGGGAAGTCCGTCCACCCCCCTGCTATTTCTGTTCCGGCGGAAGTTAAGGCGCCCGCCCCACAACCCCCAGTTAAAACAAATGAAAAGAATTGTTCGGTCGTAAATCAAGTCGAAGAATTAGAAACTTTGTTGTCAAATAACTTTGATTTGAACGGAAATACCTTAGTAGATACAAATACTTTTGTGAAAGTTAATTGTTCAAATACAACTTCTGATAGTAGTTCAAAAATGCCAAGTGAATGAGAAGGTTTATTCCCAAAATCTTTGTTTGAAAATAAAGAAGGAATTACGATTGGTAGCCAAATTGAGATAAAAACACAAACTTCAGAAGACTCAGGCAAGCACAGAACAACTTTTAGTGGCTCTCATTCCCTTAAAGAAGTAGTAGGGGAGTGGCCAAAAGCAAGTGCAAATACAGAAGAAAAAACAGTAACCGAAGTAAGGATAACCTCTACCGGCAGGTCTTCCGAAAAGATCTACTTGTTGTTTAAAAAATAATCCTTAATTTTTAAAAGTAACTACTTAATTACCTTTCATTCTCAGTCATTCGTTTGAAACAATCTAATAATTCTTCAAGAATTACAATAGTGGTTTCATTGTAATTGTCATCATTTTCGTAGAAGTGATGTTTGTCAATTAATTTATATAGTTCCATTTTTAGGTTGGATAAGACAGAAAATCTTGTATTTGGATCTCCAAAACTCTTGATTTCTTGTCAGAGATGATTTATATCTCTAGTGAAAGCTAATAGTTGATCTTCAGGAAGACCAAAGTTAAATTGACTATTGAATTCTTGAAGCTGGTCAAAGAAGACTTGCTCTTCTTTAGTTCAATTTTTAGATTTGTGTTCTTCCATTTTTCTGTAACCACCTTCAATTAGTTCATCTCTTTCTCTATTAAGAGCTTCAATTCTTTCTTGAATGCCTGATTCCTCTGTTTGTCTCTTTCTTTCTTCCGGATCTTCAATTTCACTTAACCTAGCTTGCTCTTTTCAAATAGCTTCATATTCTGCTTGAAGTCTTGCCAGCCTCTCCAAGAAGCTCTTTCCAAAACTCTTATGTATCTTGGCAATGGCTTGACCGAGCTTTTTCCCTTTTCTTAATTTCTCTTCTTCAGAATTCTTTTTATTGTTGTACTCTTCTTTTGAGGGAAAGGAAACAGTGAGGTAACCAAAGGAATATTGAGCCATATCTTCTACTAAAAAGATGTTTTTCATGTGCTCGGAGATTTCTTGTTTAGTTTTGGCGGAGATGGGAGTTCAACTTTTTCTGAAATGTCTTGATCAGTAACTTCAAACTAATTTATAGAAAGCTCTATCTTCCCCTAATTCCTTACTCATCTCTAGATTGGCTCAGAGATCGTATCACTTAGCAAATGTTGTATATTGTTCCTTAAAGTCTGCCTTGAAACCTTCTCCCTTGCCCTCTATATAGTTAATTACCATTTCTGATTGTGTCTCTCTATCCGTAATTTTCAAAAAAGTATCTCTATCAAAGTCATAAAAAGCCTTATTTAGCAACTCTAGACAATCTTTAGTATTTGCAATTACTTCTTCTAAAGAAAGTTCCCCTCTTTCTCCCCCTCCAACTTTTTCTAATGCTTCTTTTCAATATCTTTGGATAGGTCAATAGGAAACAACAAGACCATAATCTTTTCTCATATATTTACGATTCACTCTAGATATTGTTTGAATAAGCTGTTTATCTTGGAATATTCTGTCTAGGTACATAGTATCAAGGCAAGGACAGTCGAATCCAGTTAATCATTTGTCACTCACAATAGCAATCTTGAAATTAGATTCATTTTCCTTGAATATTTCTGCTAATCTTTTTTGATATTTATCACTACCTATTAAGTCATACATCTCTTTTTCATCTCCTTTAGTCCTAGTCATAACTAATTGAACTTTTGTTAATCCAGTTTCCTTATCTACTTCAAATCATGACGGCTCTTTTTCCCTAATTGCTTTGTAGATAGAGTAACCAATATCTCTTCCGTGAGTTACTATCATTGCTTTTCCGCAAACAGTTTCACCATTATCGACTCTATTTTTGTAGTGATTAACTATGTCACCAGCAATCTTTTCTATTCTCTCTTTAACTCCACAGATAGCTTTTAATTGTGTTCTGAGCTTTTGATCTTCTTCTATGGCCTCACCACTCGCCCCAGACTCTCTTGCCTCTCTATATTTCTCTATAACTTGTTGTGCAATATCATCTTGTATTTCTAACCACCCCTTTCTAACTTCCAACTTAAGTTTCACGGTAAAACCATCATCTATAGATTCATCCATGGTGTATCTATCAACTATTTCTCCAAATACATCCATAGTTTTGTCTATTGGGGTAGCAGTAAAGCCTACATAAGTTGCATTTGGAAGAGAATCATGAAGTCTTTTCCCGAATGGAATTTTTTGTTTTCCGCCTTCTTTATATTCCACATCGAAATTATGCTGAGATCTATGAGCTTCATCTGAAATACAGATAATGTTGTTCCTGTCTGAAAGGGGCTCCTCACTTTCTTCAAATTTCTGTATGTTGGTTATAAAGACCCCTCCAGTTTCTAAGTTTTTTAGAGATTCACTTAATTCTGTTCTAGAATTGATACTTTTTACGTTCTTATCTTGTAGAAAATCTGTAGAGCTTTGAAATAATGAACACAGTTGCTCACTAATCTCCACTCTGTCAGCAATTAGTAGAACAGAAGGCTTATTTAATTCATTAGATTTCAAGAGTAATCTTGAAAGAAATAGCATAGTAAAACTCTTTCCACATCCTGTAGTTCCAAAGTAGATTCCCCCTTTCCCAGAACCAGTAGGCTTTAGATTTTTCTTGATACTGTCATACATCTTGAGTGCTCCATAAAACTGTGGATATCTACAGATAATCTTTTTCTGCGGATTGCTGTCTGAGAATCAGATAAAGTCTTGTATTAACTTAACTATCCTTTCTTTGTCAAATAATCCTTCAATCGTGATACTTAATAGATCTTTTCCTTCTGCACTTTCTTCATCTGAAATCTTTTTTCACTTTGCAAAGCTTTCAAGTGTTTCTCAACTAACTCCATATCTAACATTGCCAATACCATCACATAGTACTGTGAAGGCATTGTATTTAAAGAGAGCTGGAATCTCTTTTTGATAGAGTTGTAGTTGTTGATGCGCAATTCTTAAGTCTGTGTATTTGTCACTAGGGGATTTAAGCTCTCAAATAACAAATGGAATTCCATTTATGTAAACAACTAAGTCTACTCTTCTAGGACTACTTCCCTCTACAGCTAATTGATTAACAACTCTGAATATGTTATTTGTGGGATTTTTGAAGTCAATAAGTGAGATAGAGAATTTTTCTCCATCTCTTTCTCTTATATAGGTGATCTCATCACTTAGATTTTTGAAGAAGTTTTTATTGAAATCATAAAATTGTTTGTCTTCTCTTTGAAGGTCATCTGCTATATGTCTTATATCTGAGTAACAATCAAAGTGATCTAGTTTCGGATATTTAGGCTTTAGAAAACGAGTTAGATCTTCTAGTAAAAAGACTTCGTAATAGCTTTCTCTTTGAATTTCATTCCCTCTGGAGTAAAGATATCCTTGGGATTCAAATAGAGATATTATGTAATCCTCTAATTCCTCTTCCGTTATTGGTTTTCTTTTTGTATTTTCTGGTTCCACAGATTACTAATTAAAAGGTATAGGACTTAAATTCTTTTACATATAAATTTTCCTAGAATACATATACATTTCTGGAATTTTTAAGCCTTAAATAAATTAGAAAGGCAGGAAACATGAATTATTAGTTAATGAAATTAGGAGAACTAATACAACAAGTTAGAGAAATAGTTCCCTATAATCCCGATTTACCTATTAAAGGTTTAAGCTCTGAGAAGTGTTTTGTGGATATTGAAATAAAAAAAGAAGGTCTGGAAAATAAAAAATTTCAATTAGTAAAGAAGGATCAGTTTTGTTATGGTGCAGGACATTTATGTAATTTTGGTCGCAATATTCTCATTGCGCATAATGAAATTAAAAGAGATCTAGCTCTCTCTACTACCTATACAGTTTTTGAAATTATTAATTCAAAAATACTTTTGCCTAAATATTTAATGATTTGATTTTCGAGAGATAAATTCAATTATTTAGTTCATTGATTCGCGCAAGGAAGCCATTTAGAGTTATTTTCTTGACAAAATCTTTGCAATCTCCCTATCAGAGTGCCCCCCCCAGCCAGCAAGAAGAATTAGTTAGGAGATATCAAATAGTTGAAAAAGTAATTTGGTTAAAGAGAGAGAGATAAACGAGACTTTAGAAAAATGAATGGAATCCTATTACCACATATTGTTTGATAAGTTATCAGAAGATCAGTTAGAGAGAAAGAAACTAGGAGATCTTGTAACTATAGTTGGAGGCGGAACTCCCTCTACAAAATGCCCAGAATATTGAACTAAAGAAGGAGGAATTCCTTGGATAGGAATAAGTGATTTAACTGCAAATAAAGGGAAATTCATTAACAAAGGAGAGATAAATATTACTGAGGAAGGAAAGAGGAATTCTAGTACTAGATTAGTGCCTGTGGATTCCATATTATTAGCTTGTGTTGGCGCTACCATTGGAAAAACAGGAATAAATTATGACTTATTATGTTTATCTAGAAGCCTATTAGGAATTTATGGAAAATTTCATAAAAATTACTATTTTTGGTTCTTATTTAATACGACTAAAAAAGATTTTCAAAATCTTAGCCACAGGACAGCTATTGATTGTATTAGTCAAAAAGATTTGCGAGAATTTGAAGTAAACTCTCCCATGCAACATTTAATCGAAGAATTTAATCAAATTTGTGAACCTTTCTTTCAAATTCAAAAAACTAATGAAAAAGGGATTAGAGAGTTACTTAAATTACAAAGTACTTTATTGAATTAACTAATTAATTTTTATAAGAGTAACTTCCTAGTGTCAAAGTAACTGTTTCCTCTGCACTTCCATTCGTATTCGCATTACATTTACAACTTAAACTTAATCCACCTCCATTTCATTTGAACGTACAAGACTTAATTCAAATCATTATGTTGGAAGGAGATTGCCCGCCTGTCTTTTGAAAATTTAGTGTTAAAGTATTAACTTTTTTGCTATTATTGCCCCCCCCATTGCAGAAATTTTTTAAAGGTGTAGTTAGAGTGACTGTTTTTCCATTATCTAATCGATAATTATCTCCTCAAATATGTCTGGCAACATAATATTTTCCACCCTCACAACTACTATTATGGACTAAGACATCACCAAAATTTAAAGGCCAAGCCCCTCATCTTATCACAACTTCTTCAAAAGATATATCTTTTCCACTATTTTTGTGCTTAAATAATCCTTCTGCATCTACACTTAATTCCCTCTTACCTCCGTCAGAAGAGCCAAGTATAAATCTTGGATGACCAGTTATTTTTCACTCCCTCTGAGAATATATTGATGAAATTTCAGAAAATATTGATGTTCAAGGTACAGAAGATAGCCCATAGCAAACCCCTCCAGTAACACAACTTAAAGGATTTAAAAAGGTGAAAGTCTTTTTTTTTAGCGAAAATA
>NZ_QKVO01000013.1 GCF_003265155.1 Mycoplasma wenyonii
CTTAAATGTTTTTGAAAATATTGCTTTTGGACTCAAGAAACAAAAGAAGATACTCGAGGACCCCCCGCAACACAAAAAAGAGAAAATGGAGAAGCTCTTATTGAAAGCCAAATTTAAGAGTCGATCCAATTTAGAGAAACTCTCTCTAGAAACCACTAAATATACAAATTTACTTAAGAAATGAGTTAACCATCTAGGAATAACTGAAGAAAAACAACTAAGAAAGAATAGATCCTTATATAAGAAACTAATTATTTTCTATCTAGGAATTATTAGATCTAAGCTCCTAGATTTAGAGTATTGGAAATCTTGATGAGAGTATTTTCCCATTCTTAAGGAACAAGAATTGAGTTACAAGTATTTAGCTAGAGCTTTTAGCTCTGCTGAAATAACAGATAAGGTCAATAAACTCATTTCCTTAGTCGGACTTACAGGTTATGAGAAATCTGCGATAGACACACTATCTGGAGGAACTAAGCAGAAAGTAGCTTTAGCCAGAGCACTTATTATGGAACCACAAATAGTTCTCTTAGATGAGCCTTTATCAGCTATTGACAAGGACATGAGAGAGAAGATGCAAATAGAGCTAAAGAAGTTACATCAAAGACTTAAACTGACTTTTTTGTTGATTACCCACGATCAAAAAGAAGCTTTATTGCTCTCTGACAAGATAGTTGTATTAAGAAAAGGAAAGGTAGAACAGTTTGGTACTCCTTCAGATGTGTATGATGCGCCAAGTAATGAATGAGTGGCTAACTTTATGGGAAAATCCAATATCTTTGAGGGAATTTATTTATCCCCTAAAGAAGTAGAAGTTAATAACTCAATCTTTCAACTAAATAACATCACTGGCTTTAGAGAGAATGAGAGAGTTAAGGTGATGATTCGGCCAGAAGATTATGATGTTGTGCCTAGAGGACAGGGCTTTATCTCAGTTACAGTAATTGATTCCATATATAAAGGTCAACTATGAGAGCTTAAGTGTCAATTTTGTGACTCTATTCTCTTTGTAGAGAGCTTCAATGAGGTTAAGAAGGGAGAAGAGATAGACCTACTTTGAGACCCTATAGATGTTCACTTGATGAAGTTAGAAAGAGATGAGAGATGAAGTTAATACTTAACTGGACTTACTTTAACCTTCGAAAGATTGAAGCCTTATTTGTTCCCTTTGTAGTCTTCTTTTGTTTAACTGTCTTTTTGCCTTTAGTTCTAATGTGTACCTATAGCTTTAGCTCTTTAGGAGGAATACAAGGCTCTCAATTTACTCCCAATATATTTGTTTCTTTGGGAATTAGTACTATGGTTGCAACAATTGCATTGATTATTACCTTAGTATTGAGTTTCATACTTGCTTTTTTGATCTGGTCTTCATTTAGTGGTAAGTGAAGAAAGAGATTACTTCTTTTGCTTTGCTTACCTTTAGTGACTAATTACTTTATCAAGTTAATAGGACTAAAAAGCTGTTTTGACTTTTTTAATGGGCGCTTGAATAGTACTTATGGCGTGCAATATACCATAATTGGGCTAGTCTATCTCTCTTTACCACTAGTAACTTATAACTTCATAAATACTTTTTTCTCTATCCCACAGGGACAGAGAAGGGCCATTAGAGATTTAGGACAAGCTACTTGAGGAGAGATTATCTTTCTTTTATTGCCTTGATCTAAAACAACTTTCTTCAGTTCTTCAATATTGTTTTTTCTTCCCTCTTTATTTACTACATTCATCTCTGAGTTTTTGAATCATGATATGGGAACTAGGATGATTGGAGAAGTTATCTCTAATTTAGCTGGAATGAACTTTTGAACTCAAGGATCTAGACCGTTTATTGCCTTTTTAGTGAGTTTGTTGTTTACCATAACCATTTTCTTTATTGTTTTTTGAGTGTCTTGTTATAAGTTAGCGAGTTATCAAGCTAAGAGAATTAAAGGATGACTTTATTTGAAAGCCAAGAAAGAGAACTTAAGAAGAAGGGGAATGAGGCTAGTTGTGAGTCCAAATAATTAGATAAGGTGCTTTACTCGCTTAACTTTCTTTCTTTAGATGGAACTAAATGAGTGCAGATATCTAAGAGAGGATGAACGATTGCATTCTTTTTTGCGATATATCTTCCTTGAATAGTTATTATCTTTCTTTCTCTGGCAAAACCTGGAAATAAGGGAGAAGTATCGACAGAGCTTAGTGGGTTTGCAAGAAACATGACTTGAGAGAATTACACTAATTTCTTTTCTTTCGGGGCAACTAATGATTTCTTTTGAGGGAGTCTCTTTAATTCTGTGTCTATAGCTATTAGTGCATTAGTTCCTGCTCTTTGAATCTCTCTAGTAACTGCTTTTTATTTGTGAAAGAGAGGGGGAAGATACAAGTCAATAGTTTTCAAGATATCTAACTTATCTATCTCTTCTCCTGAGTTAATACAAGGACTTTCGTTTATGTTGTTGTTTATTGCTATTTTTCTTCCTTTAGGGGTTAACTTTGGTTTTTTGACTATTGTGTTATCTCATATAGCCTTCTTAGTCCCTTATGGAATTATCCTTATCTATCCTAAGTTAGAGAAGCTAAATAAAAAGTTATTGTTAGCAGGAAAAGACCTTAATTGCGGAGACCTTGAAACTTTATTCAAGATAGTTTTGCCTCAACTAAAGGGAACAATGATTTTTTGCTCTTTAGTTTTGGTTATTCTTTCTATGGATGATTTCATTATTACCAATTTAGTTAAAGGGAGAGTAACTACTTTGACTACTCAGTTGTATACCATGAAAAAGGGAGTTAAGGCTTGAGCAATGTGTTTTGGAGCCATTTCTCTTTTAGTAGCCTTTACTATATTTATTGGTTACTCCTTATTTAAGAGAGAGAAAAAAGGAGTTGAAAAGGAGTTACTTAATTATTAGTAAAGACTTAGAGGTTAAGAGAATTTAGGCTGGAAGTGATTTTCAGTGAGGACAGGAATCACTTTGTCTTAGGGAAACTTTACCCTTGTTTCCATGCTCTTCCTTTAAATAATTTTCTGCTTCTTGTTTTGTTTCTAAATAATAAGTCACTCCACTACCATCTAACTTCAATTCATATGGCTTTCTGCAATTTGGCTCTTGACTTGTACTTCTATAACTACTTTGAGAACTTTTTTGATCAGAAGGTCTAGATAGATAGTAAGCAGTAAGACCTCCCCCTCCAGCAACTGCAAGAGCTAATAATTTTCCTATAGATAGTAACATGTGGTATTAGTAAACTGTTATAGCTCTTAGTGGTGAGTTAAGTTACGTAACTCTTTTTGCTGTTCCCCCCTTAGACTGTTAAATGTCTTTTGTAATTTCTTATTTTATAGGTGGCTTAGGGAAAGTAACTAACTTAATTTTTTAATGGAACATCAGATATAGCTTATTGGTGATTTCTGGATTATCTGGGAAAGATACAGGTGTAATTGAATCTTCACCTCAAGATATTGAATCCGTTTCTCAAGCTCCTGTGATAGTTTCCTTCATCCCTTTACCTTTGAAAGTAGTCTTCACAATATCACCTGTGGATGCATCTTTTGTTTCTAAATTAAATGTTTCTTCTATTGAAAGGCTTTCTCCATTAGCTAGAAGTTGAGCAGGGAATAATCCTGTTCAAATATGTGGCAAAGATCCGGCACCTGCACCGACACTAGTATTGTCACAAATAATTTCAACATAGAAACTTCCTCCTTGCTTTTGGGATAGAAGAAAGGCTTCATGTTCTTTTGAAAGTTTTTCCACTTCACAGTTTCCTTTTCTGACGCTTGCGCCGGCAACTTTAGGTAATTGTTTTACGATTGTTTTGATTTTTGGTTGGGAAATGGTGGTTGTTTGAGGAGTTACTGTATCGTTTGTTTTTAAAGAAATTCAAGGGATACTAATCAATCCCCCCACCAATAGCTATAGCTGTAGTGACAATCTTTGGAATAATAGCCATTTTTGAAAGTTGTTTTTAATCGAGATAACCAACAAATATTTTACTTGAGATTTAAAAAGTTAGTTTTGATCTGTTAAGTAGACTATGGGGCAAGTAATGAAAAGAGCTAGTGTGTTTACTTAATTGAAAATAATTAGTGTATTTAATACCTTAACTAAATAAATATGAGTAAATCAGGCAGTGTTGTTGCCCCTTTAGGAAATTACATTACCTTAGTCACTAGAAAGAATAAGAATTTAGAGGTTACGAAATTAGTTGGTGTTACTGTTGAAAAAGAAATTATTACTTCTATTGCCTCGGGGCGAAATACTAACTTGCAAATTTGTTTGATTGTTGAGTTTGGAGATTTTGTGGTTAGGTTAATGAATATAGAAATGACAGGGCGACTGGCCGTTGGCCTTTATGAAAAAGCAGACAAAGTAATCGTATCTTCACAATATCATGTTTTCAAGATAACAAATCCCTTATTAAATAAGCATTATTTGATGATGATTTTTCAAAAAGAGGTAACTGAATTACAGTTACTATATCGATGTTTCGGTGGTATTAGAGGTGAATTAGCTTGGAAAGACTTTGTTAAGTTCCCTATTAAATTTCCTTCTCTAGATAAACAAGAAAGGATAGTAAAGAAATATCAAACAATAACTAGATATATAGAGCTAAAGAAAAGAATTAATGAACTATTTGAGAAGCAAATGACCGCTTACTATCACATTCTTTTTGATAACTTAACTGATTACACGATTAAGAATTTTGGAGAATTTCTCACTACTATTCGGGGCGGAAGACCTCCGCGGGGAAATCTAGAACAAGAAAGGAAATATTTTTGTAAGGCAGGAGGAATTCCATGACTACAAGTAGGAGATATTTCTAAAAGAAAATACAAATTTGTGAGTGAAACTGCTGATCAATTGACTCCTGAGGGCTTTAAGAGAGGAAAATGCAAGATTGTTCCCAAAGAGTCTGTTATTGTTGTAGGGGCTGGAGTTAATAAAAAAGCTTTAGGTCTATGTATGATAAGTTTTTGTGATTTTGTTCTCAATACTACTCTTTGGGGAGTTGTCGGAAATACCGTCGCGGGGGGGGCATCAATCTCTTCAATTTATATTTATTTTTTGATTAAAGAAAATATTTCAACACTTAAGAGAATGATTAATAGTTCCACAGATCGTGTCTCATTAGATGTCAAGAGATTTAAAGACTTTGAAATCAAATTTCCTCCCCAATTCTTAATTGACAAATTCAATAATTTCTGTGAACCTATTTTTGAGTTGCAAAAAAGTAATGAGCAAATAATTAAGAGGCTTTTAAGAATGCAAAAATGTTGAGTTGAAAGTTTAGATTAAAAGTTTTTTCTGGCATTCACGTAATTTGATTCCTGTAAATTTAAAGAAAGTAGGTTTTTAACTTTTGAAAACTTATCTTAAGGTTGCTCTTGCCGTTACTGGAGGAGTAGTTGGAGTAGGTGGTGGAGCAACTACCACTTTAACTCTTCGGAAGTCATCAAGTCAATATGGAGTATCAACAACTGGGGGGGGCGAACAATCCCTTTCTAGTTTAAGTAGTGCGGATGAAAGTCAAAGGACTATAGCCCCTGACACCTCTGCAGTAGTTACTGAGAGAGTTTCGGGACCAGAAAATTCTTCATCAACTGAGGTAGATTCTCTTGAAGAAACCACTTTTCCTCCTCCCGTAACACCAGTTAAAGAAGAAAAGAAAGAAAATTGTAGCATTATTGACTCTCAGAGCTTAGATGATGTTTTTTATTACTTATTGGAAAGCAAATCTTATGTTCTAATTTCTTGCAAAGATACTGATAAAAACATCAATAGTAAATGATCAAGCCCATGAGCAGGATTATTCCCTAGTGAATTGTTTTTAGATAAAAGTACAGGTTCAAAATTTAAGCTTGTAACAGAAACAGAAAGTTCAAGTGATAGTGATGCGGTGACTTTTTCAAGCGAAGCGTTTTCCTCCTCTGCAATAACAGGAAAAGAAGATAGTATGTTACGAGCGCAAAGAGACGACAAACAATTTTTATTGCAAACAATTAATTTAACGTCACATAAATCAGAAAAATCATTCCTTATTTTTAACGAAAACTTTGAAATTTTAAAACAAATAATTAATTTTTAGTCTCAATTTTCAAGCTAATTAAGTTTTCGTAAAGAGAGAATTCCTTTAATACTTAATAACTAAGCACTTTTAAAAATTATTCCTGCTTTAGCACTTTTATTAATTAATTAGATAGAGAGATAAATACTAACAAATGTACAATGAGTGTTTATATTCCAGCCTTTGACCTTTATTGACAAGAGGTGAAGATAAAACCATTGAAGATCGTTTTATAGAAGAAGTAAAGAAATCAGATCAATTGGAACTCGCAGTAGGGTTTGTTTCTTATAAATCTTTAATGGAACTAGATAAATTGGTAACTCAACAAAATATTAAAAATGTCTCTTTAATTCTAGGAATGTATTTTTTTAATGGGTTTCCGGAAGAGCTTCTTAAATTGACTCTAGAAATTAATGACAAATGACAAAAATCTTGAATAGGAGAGATAAGAGTGATCCATTCTTTTAGATATCATGGCAAGCTTTATTGTTTTCTTAAAAATCATGAGGTCTATTCAACCATGATTGGCTCCCCTAACTTAAGTTTCTTAACAACTAAATTGATGTGACAACAATATGAAATAGCACTTTTAACAAATGATTTAAAAATCCTTGAAAAAACCAAAAGCCATATAGATTCTTTGAAATCAGAAAACATCTCCAAAAATATAGCTGTTTTAGCCAAAAATCAACAATTGATCGTTATCAAGACCGATGCAATAGAATCCAAAAATCCCTCTAAAATCGATAGAAAAAATATTTTCAAGAAGTAACAATGTTAACTGTTGAAGATTTGGAGGAGGCAGAAGCTTTACAGACAATTGTTTTGCCTTTAATTGTTCCTACTGTAGAAGAAGTCTTGACTTCAAAAAATCTGGATTTATCTAAATCGGATTTGAATGCCTGCTATAGTAAACCATTAATAAATGAAAAGACAGGAAAAGAACAAAGTTGATATGATGTGCAATTAACTGTTGATTCTAAAGATTATTTGCCTTCTAGAAAAGAATGGTTTTATATGGCAACAGATAATGGATATCTTTTTAAAGCTTGTTTTGTTGGTAAGAAAATTAAAAAATTGAGTACTTTTGAAGACAAAAGAATTATAGGCATGTGAATTAAAAACAGACTTTTTGCGTGAGAAGCTCTTGATAAATTTGATTTCGTTAATCAGGATAAAAGAAGAATGGGAATAGTTACTAAAGAAGCATTAGATTATTATGGTGGAGACACAATATTCATTAAAAAAACTAATAAAACAAAAAAAGATAATCATGGAATTGCAAGAGATGTATGATTTATCTATTTTCCTCATGAAATTAACTAAATAGAAGAGTAATTAATTACTGTTTCCATCCCTCCAATTTTTTGATTTTTAGATAAGTATTTTTGCGCAAGTTATCTTAGAAAAAGAAGAAAAGATCTATAAGTTTTTGAATAAGTTATCTTTTGAAAGATTAGATAAATTTCAAAACTTACATTCAAAGAGAGAAAAAAAACTTAATGGCGATTAAGAAGACTTTTATAAAAATCAAGTGGAATTTCTTTGATATTTGATAGTTAGTTTCATTCAAAAATTATTCTTTTTTAGAACTTTTATTAATTAGTTAATTGGAACCATAAACACTTGATTTGTGAATTCAAATATGCCAAACCAAAACGCCTGAAATTAATGAAAGAAAAATTACTATATTCTAACACTTGACCTTTATTGTTTGATGAAGAGGATAAAACCATTGAGTCTTGTTTTATAAAAGAACTGAAAAAATCAGATCGTTTAGAAATTGCTGTAGGATTTTTCTCCCATAATGCTTTGGAAGAATTAGATAGGTTAGTTATTCAACAAAATATTAAGAATATTTCTTTAATTTTGGGGATGCACTACTTTATTGGATTCTCAAATAATAACCTTCTTGAATTAGCACTAAGAATCAATGAAAAATGACAAAGATCTGGCATAGGAGAAATAAGAATAACTTATGCTTTTAGGTACCACGGAAAGTTATACTGTTTTCTCAAAAATAATGAAATTCACTCAGCAATATTAGGCTCTCCCAACTTAAGTTTTCTCCCACTTAAAACTTCATCCTTGCAAAAATGCAAACAGTGTGAAATATCACTTCTATTAAAAAATTCTGAGACTCTAAAAGAAATTAGAAATCATATGAATGTGTTGAAAGCTGACAGTTTTTCAAAAAACATAACTTCTTTTATTAAAAATGATGTTTTTTCAACTTTTGAAACCGACCAAAAAGAATCTAAAAAACATCTAAAATCAAACTCACAAATATTTGATTAAACAAGATGTGATTGAATTTCGGAGAGTATCAAGAAGTAAAAAACTCAAAAGTATTAAAAACAATCATCTTGACTTTAGATGCTCCTACCGAGGAAGAAGTTATGAATGCGAAAAATTTCGATTATTTATCTAAATATCCTTTAAACGCCTGTTACAGCAAACCATTAGTAGATAAAAAAACTGGAAAAAAACAGAGTTGATATGAAGTGCAGTTCGCAGTAGATGTTCCATATGATCTGCCTTCAATAAAAGATTGGTTCTACTTGGTAACAGATGAGGGATACGTTCATAAGGCTTGTTTTTCGGGCAAGAAAGTTAAGAGATTAAGCACTTTTGAAGACAGTAAAGCTATAGGTGCCTGAATTAAAAGTATATTTGTTGAATGACAGGTACTTATTAAGTTTCATTATGTTTACCAAGATTGCCAAAGAATGGGAATAGTTACTAAAGAAGCATTAGAGTATTATGGTAATAACAAGGTATTTATTAAAAAAACTGACAAAGTTATGGTAGATAGCAAAGGAGTTAAGAGGGACGTATGGTTTATTTCTTTTCCTAACAAAGTAGATTAACCAAAGAAATTATTTGTAAAAAAACAGCTAATTCTTTAGAAAACCCAATTATTAAATTTAAAAAATATGGTTTCAAGTATCATTAAGCTTGTTACAGCAGTTGGTGCAGGGGGGGGCATAGCCTCCCTAGCACTTTGGCAAACAGGTCAATTTGGCGGTGTTTCTTCTAACACGGATTCTTCCTCTTCACTCTCTTCCTTAACCGTCAACTCACATACAGGGGGAGATACATTAACAGAAAGACAAACACTCTCATTACAACTTGCTACAAGAAAAAATACAAATGAGGAAAATTGTGAAGTTGTGGATACTATAGGAGAAGAAGTTTTTAGTGCTCTCGGGAAAAGAAAAAGTGACTACACAACAATTCTTTGCAAAGACACCAATGTAGACAATTCTGAAGTAAAAATGAAAGATAATTGGACAGGCCTATTTCCCAATGATTTATTACTCGTAAATAGTAAAGATTTGATAGTAGGAACGAAATTTAATGTAAAAACAAGCACAGTAAAAATAGAAGAAGGGGAAGAGGATGATGAATATGAAACAACTTTCACCGGCAGTAAATTTTTACAAACTGCCACAAGCGGAAAATGGGGAGGAAGTCCCAGAGAGATATTAGAAAAATCAATAACAGAAGTTAAAGTGGAAGATGATTCTGATACCACTCAAAAGATTTATCTTTTGTTTAATTCCTAGTTAATAGTTCTTAATTTAAGCTTTCTACCTAATCTTTTTGTAATTTTCACACCCTTTAAGCTATTTAAAAATTATTAAATTTAACTCTTTCTATAACTTCAAATAAACTAGTAAAGACTATTAATTAAGTATTCAATAAGTTTTTATCCGAGAAGGTAGAGAAAGAAAACTTAACTAAAGAATTGAAAAACTGTAAGAAGAAGTACCATCTTCAGTTAACTTACATTCAAGAATATCTGAACCTAATATAGGCTTTGCAACCTTACAACTTGAACTCAAATCAACATTCTTAAAATGTGCTCAGCCCCCCCCATTTTGATCTGCTACCCCCATCTTAATAACTGTGTTAGTTACACTTTGTTCCTTGTCTTCTAGAGTTAAAACAAGATTATGATTATTGCTTTCTTTTTCATAACTTAGAGTCTTAACCTTCTTTACTTCAGAAACACCATTTTTCTTAACTTCTTCTCTTTTTCCTAGGTAATAGAAATTAAATACATTATCACTTTCTCTGCAAGCATAAAGAGATTCAAATGAGTTATTTGGATTTTGAGAATTCTTAACTAGCTTACAGTTCTTACTTGCTAGATCTTTCAAAGCTTCTAGAAGTTTTTCATTTTCTTTATTTTCAGTAATTTCTTGTCTAATAGTTTTTACAATGTGAGATTCATTTACAGCTTGAACAGCTCTACCTGTGGTAGAAACAATTCTATTCACCATAACAGGAACACCAACACCGGCACCTACTCCCGCAACACCAATTACTAATTTAAAGATAGCAAGCATATCTTTTTGAAAAAGTTGAGATTAATTATATATTATTTGTTGTGTGATCTCTTAAAAAAATCCTTTTTTGTCTTTTTCAAAAGAATATTTCTTACCTTTACATTTCATAGCTTCAAATTTTGAATTTTGTAACTCTAATTTAAAATCTTCATGCTTTAGTTCAGCAATTGAATGCTTTACTAAGAAAACAGTATTAATTGTATCTTTCTTTGGTGGTTTTCTATTTGTTCCATCTTGTAGCACTAATCAAGATCATGATTTTGTTCCATCACCCATTCAGATATTTAAGTCATAATTGCCTTCCTTTTGAGAAGCTCTCCCTCTTCTTGTATTCTTTTGTAGTTCTATTTTTGATACTTTATAGGCTGTGTAAGGTCCAGTTAATTGAGCACTTCTATGATCTCCCGCCATTATTGAAGAAATAGAAAACAGGAGTTAAAGGCTCATTAGGGAAAGAACAAGCTCAAAGTTTTAAGTTCTGCCCAGCAACTGAAGAAGATAATTTGATTGATCTACAATCTCCTTCTTATCCCTCATTAGTCTTAAAGATTTTTTGTGAAGGTGGAGTTTGTGATCCAGTAAGAGTGACTAAAGTGACTGCAGTGACTGCCCCAACAGCTAGTAAAGAGGCTCCAATTTTAGCTAAAAGAAAAAGAGAATCCATATTTAACTAGGTAGGCTTATAAGCCTTCTCCCGCGGGGGAGAAAGAACCAATGCCTAATTAAAAAACCGAAAAGCTGTAGTAGAAAGAAGAACCATCAGTATTTTTAAGAGTACATACTAAATCATCACCACCTAATTCTTTAGTCTTGATTGAACATTGTTCACCTAAATTCACATCATTAAAGTGATTTCAACCACTACCAGAAACAATATTTCAATTAATACTATTGTTATCTTCGAAAGTTAATACTAATTGAGCAATCTTTTGATCTTGTCCTTCTTTGTAACTAGCCTTAACTACTTTCTTAGGAAGATAAGAATCTGAATCATTCTTGAAAGATTCTTGAGAACCAAAATAGTAGAAATCAGTCTTATTAGCCCCCCCTTGCATGCATATAGTTCGTCATAGCCATTATTAATTCCTTGTGGGTTTTGAATTAACTTACATTCCTTATTAATTAATTCTTTCAAAGCTTCTTGTACTCTTGAATTTGTCTTTCTTTCAGCAATTCTTTCTTGAATACTCTTTCAAGTATTTGTTTGATTAATTCCAGTCATTTCAGCAACTGTATTAGGAACCAACCCAACAACCTTGCTAGCTACAACAGGCACACCAACACCGGCACCTACCCCTGCAACTCCAAGAACTAATTTAAGTAACAACATAATTTATTGAATGTTTGATTTAGATTATAGACTAATTAGATTTTTTAATACCACAAGTTTATCTAGTTAGCTTGTTATTCAAGGAACTAGCCCTTAATAGTTATTTAAAAAATATTTAATTTATATATTTAGTATTTTTTATCTATTTTTATAGATAAATAGTCATTGGGACTGACTAAGTTTTTCATAATTCCAACTACTGCTTCAGTAGTAATACCGGCCTCACTAATATCATTCAACTCCAATTTCAGTGATGAATTAGTATTAGCCACTTATCAGTCCTATATTAATGAAGAAATAGCAGAAGAAGCTTATCAAGAATTCTCTATAAAAACCATTTATTTTGAGAATGATAGGGAGGTCTTTAACGGTTTCTCTTCAGGAGCCTTTGATCTAGCTATTCTTAGTTCCTCTACACTAGAAGAGGCAGTAAAGAAAGGCTTAGTCAAAAAAATTGATTGAGATAAATTTCAACCTCTTAAAGACAAATTAAAAAATAATGGAGGCGCTGGAACTAACGGCCAGAAAAAGAATTGAGGAAGTGTATATTCCCCTGTAGTTGAAAAGTTTTTTAGTTCTCCCGAAATATCAAACTATGGAGTTCCTTATTTCTTAAGTTACTTAGCTTTTGCATACAGTGGAGAAGATTTGCTAAAGAATGGAAAAGAAAGAGGGGATTTTTCAACTTCACAACAGATGAGCTGAAGTGATTTAATAGCAAAGATTATTGCAGATGAAAGATTTAAGACTACAGATGGCTTTCCTAAGCTGGGAATGGTTGAAGATGAATTGACTTTATTTTCGCTTTCTAAGTTAAGCCAGAAACAGGAAACAGAAAAGGGGCAGGGCCCTTCCGAAACAGAGAAGTTATTTGAACCTGAGAAAAAACAATCAGAATCTCAGTTCTACAAACAGTTCTTTCAAATAAATGAATCAGGAATCAATAAAGGTAAGTTGGGACCAAGACCTTTATTCCTCAGTCCCGATTCAGCTGTTCTTTCAGAGATGTTATGTAAAGGAGAATTAGCAGGTGCTTTTGTATACAACGGAGATGCTTTATATGCACAAACAATGATTGATGACGGAGATTGTGAAGAGGAAGAGGAAACGGGAGATGACGAAGATGAAGATTTAAACGACTCACAAGATACTTCTGACTCTAGTGATAGTGACTCATCAGATTCTTCAAAGCCCAAAAGAAAAATCAAGATCATTACTGGATCTCCAACTCTTTGATTCTTAGACAGTATCGCTATTTCTGCACAGGTGAGTCCAGAAAAAGAAAATAAGATTTATGAGTTTTTGAATAAGTTATCTTTTGAAGGATTAGATAAGTTCAGTAAATTACATGCAAAGAGAGAAAAAATACTCAAAGATTCAGATGATGAAGAAGATAGTGATTCTGAAGAGGAAAATGGAGAAAAAGAAGAATCTGATGGAAGTGATAGTTGACTAATTCGAAACTTTTTGGAAATTCAATATACTCCAGCTTTAAAAGATTTCTCCAGTTGCATTAAGGGGGAGACAAATGGACAG
>NZ_QKVO01000014.1 GCF_003265155.1 Mycoplasma wenyonii
GGGGGCATTGTTAAAGACCAAGGTTTAGCCTCTGTCTTAAAAATAGTTCAAGACACTAGTGAAGTTTTTCAAGAATCACTTAATAAAGAGCTAGATAGATTAAGCAAAGAGCAAGCTAATGCCAAGCAAAGAGATACAGAGCTAGAATCTAAAAGCCAAAGAGCTAAAAAACAAGCAGAATCTAGACAATCTTCTCAAGAAGAAGTAAAGAAGAATTATGACGAATACCAAGAACAAGTTAAGGCAAAACAGCAAGAGTTAGAAAGCAAACAAAAAGAGACACAAGAGGCTTTAAACAAAGAAACTCAGGAAAAGGTTCAAGAATTAAAGACTGGTTTTGAGAAATTCCAACAAGAAGCGCAAAAGAAAGTTCAAGAACAAACTAAAAAGATAGAAGAGATCCTAACAACGCTAAAGCAATCTAATGAGAAATTAATCAAAGAAACTGCAGAAAAGATAATTAACTTGCCACAAAAAATCTTTGAGGAGAATGGAACACCGGAAGAAAAGAAATCTACTTAATACTCTCTTCTAGACAAGAAACTAAATCTCCCATTTAAAATAGAAAACACTCCTTTACTAAAAGGATGTCAATACTAAGTGCCCTTCCTTTGGCAAAGATCGTTGGGGCTGGATTTGCAGGTATGCTTGTCGCCTCTCCTTTTGTAGCTAACCATTTAAATAATCCTTCTGAAGAACCTTCAGAACAAACAATTAATGGAAGGCCAAAATGCTGGCTTGTTATGCAAGGATCAGTTGAAAAGAATGATGATCAAGATAAACAATTAATAGTATGTAAAGAAGATTCTGCAGAAGAAAACACAAATGTTAAGTATTACCTAAGAAATAAAGATGATGACTCATCTAAGCAAGAAGTTGAATCCATAGAGATATCAGACACAAACAAAGTAACAATAACCCTCTTAAAAACAGAAGTTGATTCTGCCCCCCCCGAATCAGAAACTAAACAAGAAACTATAAGAGTTTCTTGAATCTGACATTTAGGAAATAAGCTAAATCTAAATAGCGATTGCAAAATTGAGTGAGAGGCAGAAAATAGATATCAACATATAAGAAAACTAGTTTGTACACCTACAAGAAATAAGAATGAATACAAGTGGTTAGATCCTGTCTGAAAATAAACCTTGCTTTCTTCTATTAAGGCTCTAATGGGAGTTATTGGTATCAGCTCTTTAGTTGTTATTCCTTTAAGTCTTCCAACTGATTCTTCATCTCTGGGGGGGGCATTAATGGTTACACAACAAACACAAGTTTCTAGTCATTCAGATTTAGGTAATAACTCTTCTATTTCAGGGCAAACAGGCAGACAAGTAACTGACAGAGGTGAAAGTCACTTCAGCTCAACAAGTTCTTGAGTTTCTAGTAGAACCTGCTCAGATGGTAGAACTTTGTCTTATATTCAGAGCCGTAACCCTTTGACCTGTAAATAATTCTCGTCTTGTCTATCGCTCTTACCTCTCTAGCTAAAATTGCAGTTGGAATTCTAGCGGGAACTGTTATTATTGCTCCTGTTACCTACTCTCTTTCAGGAGGAGAGACGAATCAACAAAAAGAAGCAGAATATCTAGGAAATAATAAAGACACTTGTTGAACATTTATTGAAGGAACTGATGAAGAAGGTGATGGGTCTAGACAACTACTAATATGCACTAATCCAGATAGTTCTAATGAGTCTTTTTCCTACTACCTATATACAAAAGATAAAGAGGGGACAGAGAGGCTCTCTCCGAAAGTCAAAACAGTAAGTTTTGAGCAAACAAGTCAATTTAAACTTGTTTTTGGTTTTGTAGAGCCGAATGGAAAAACTGAAGCCCTTTGAACCAGTTACGGTCTCTGAGACTTTTTAAAGAAAGATTATGATCTTGAAACCAAATGTACAGTGAGCTTAGAAGATTCAACTAGAAAGATAGATTGTGCACAATCTGATGGTAGAAATTATTCTTCTTGATTGAAATCTTTTCCATTATCTAAACCTATTAAAGAGTTAATAAATGCTTAGTCTAGTTAAAGGTATATTAGTTAGTTCTCTAGGAATAAGGGGTGTAGGAGTTGCTTTATATGGCGCTTTATCTTCTTCCAGCGCTAAGGAGATAAAGAGAAAAGATTTAAAGATTATTAGTTCTGGTCCGGTATTAATTTGTGACGATAAATATGACAAGTATGAATTCTTTCTTGAGCCAGTTAAAGGTTCCGAAGTTGATTTAGGGACAGATATTACTTTACGTGTTTACAGAACAAGTACAAGTAATGCAGGAGATAAGAAGATAATTCCTTGGGGAAGTAAAGCCACTGAAAATCATGCTTGAAGTAACTGAAAGATGACCTTTAAAGAAGAGAAAATTGGTGATGTCTGAACCAAAGACGTAGGTATGATATGATACACTTCTAACCACATTATTCAAGGTTGCGCGGACAAAGGACAACACAAAATACAGTTAGTAGATAGCTCTAAGAATCAAGGAGATAATGCAGGAATTGAAGGAACAACTATCAAGCTTGAGATCAAAGAAGAAACTTGCACTCAAATCTCTAACAACACTAAAGAGTGTGATATCATCTTCTCCTCAGATAGCAATCTAAAGTGGAAAGAAGGTTTTCAACCGAAAATCAGATATACTTCAATTGCTAACTAAAACTAAAGTTGATTAATCTAGCAAAAGGTTTATTATCTTTAGCCATTGGAGTAGGGGGAATTGGTGGTATTGTATATGAAGTGACTACTTCTTCAAATACACAAAAAGAAGGTCTAAATGTTACTGATCCAGTATTAGTTTGTGGCGATGGCTACAGTCACTGAAAAGTTCTATTAAAGAAAGCTAAGGATACAGAGAATAATCTAGGTGAGGGGATTACTTTCAGCATTCAAACAAAAAGTGGTAAAAACATTCCTTGAGGGAATAAAGCAAAAAGAAGTAATGACTGAGCTGACTGAAGATTAAATTTCCAAGGCAAAGATCTTAAAGAACTGTGATTTAGAGAACCAGAAACAAGAGAATATCACGTTACTTATCTTCTTTCAAAATGTGAATCATCACAAATAGAGTTGATTGATCCGGCCAAGAATCAACAAGAGAAAGAGGGCATTGTGGCAACCACCATTAGATTTAAGGTTGATAAGTCTAGTTGTAAAAATCCTACTACTGAAGGTTGCAGTATCCAATTCGATCCGGCAACTAACCTAAAGTGAAAAGAAGAATTTAAGCCAACAATTACTTTTAGTAACTAGTAAGTTGAACTAAACAATGTTTGGTCTTATGAAAGTTGTATTAGCTGTTGCTTTAGGGGTAGGGGGAGTTGGTGCAGTAGTATATGGTGTAACTTCTACTAAATCATCTTCTAATTATTGGGATTCTTGACAAAAGACATTGGAGGGTGTTGGATCCCCAATACTACTTTGTGATGAAAAAGCCGATAAGTATGAAGGAATTATGAAAGTGTCTGAAGATGGAAAGAATGATATGGGATTAGGCTTAACAGTTGACTTTAAGGCCACTCAGTGAGATTATGGTGTTGCGAGAACGGGAGAAGGAGAATCTTGAACCAGAAAATGGGGAGATCGTGCTACTGGAGGTAATGATTGAGAGTCTTGAGAGATTTACTTTGACAAAGGAAAGGTTGACGACTTAAGGTATAGAGATTTTGGTACCAGAGTAGAAGGTTACACAGTAGATAACAAAGTAGGCAGTTGTGGAGCTTCAAAAATAAAACTTAAAGAATCAATTAGTAAGAATATAGGAGAGAAGGGGATAAATAGTAAGGATATTAGATTTACAACAGATAAGAATAATTGTCAAATAGAAACTGGTTCTGTGGCTTGTGATATAGTGTTTACTTCTGAGAGTAACTTAGAGTGAGTAAATGGATTTAAGCCAAAGATTAAATACGTAAAGCCCTCTAAATAAATTACCCAAAGAAAGAAATAAATTTCCCGAAGTACTTATAAAATCCTAGGTAAATTAACAGTTAATATATGCTTGTACTCTTAGGGGCTATAGGGGGATTTATCTCCCTAACTGCTATTGTTACAGGAGTTTCTGTAACCATTGCTAATGCAGTGAAATCTTCCGGAGCTACACAATCACAAATAGAAGAAAAGTTTGAACCTATTGAAAAGAAGGAATGTACAGTCTTCTTAACTAGTAAGGATGATTCACATACTATTGTTTCTTGTAAAAATGATGCAAACACTTGATACCTATTCAATAAAAATAAAAACTCTCTAGAAAAAATTGAAGGAATATCTACTCCACATAATAGAGATACAGAATTAGGTTACTCATTAGATCTATGAAAAAACAGGTCCTGAACAGCTTTCAAAAAATACACTCGAAACAATTGACGGGGAAGTGAACCAATAACAGGATCATTCCAGATCTCTTACAAGGGGGGGGCAACGGTTTTCCCTTTCTTTGAGTACATTAAGATGATTTGCCCTCCTCCTCTGGGTGTATCAGTTACTTCTAATTCAAGTTACAAATGTACTTCCCGTCAAAGTCTAGACATTCCTACTTTTAAGTTCAATGAGGATAGCGGTAAGCAAATACAACAAAAAAACACTTTCAATAACAGTGGAGATCAAAGATGTTATGGAAAAGACAATAAAGGTCGATGAAAGACTATTAACTGTAGTACTCAAATCTCTTCATAATGAGACTTGGTACAGTAGCAGTTATTACTTCTTTAGCCCCTCTTTCCTATATAGCTGTTAATCATAGTGGTCTGATCGCCCCCCCCTCGGAATAAAGGAAGCTCTAAAGTTAGTCTCTCAAAAAGAACAATTAATTCTTCAATTAACTTCAGAACTTAATCAACTAACGCAAGAGAAAGAACAAGCACAAAGACAACTTAATTCTCTAAGAGCTGTAGAAGGAATGAAAGATAAAGAAGAGATTGCTATGCATCTCTATGAGGCCAGAGAACAAAAGAATATAACTCCTTTCTACAGTAAGGTTTGAGGGCCAGATCTATACAATAATGAGGACACTAGATTCTTAGTTGAAGTTGTTTCTGAATATCCTACTGTTCACGAGTATCAAATATTTACTTGATCCTGAAAATATAAAGCATTAGTTTGAGATCTTTCCTGTTATGAACCTAAATCTAAAGCTACTATAGGACCTGTAGTTCAATATCCCAGTTACTCTCTTTGGGCCCTTAAAGGACCCAAGACTATTGATGGTAAGTGTATCCCTAAGGACATCAATGGATACAGAAATTATTGAGGTTCATACATAGACTCACACTTTACTGATACATATAGAGACTTTGAAACTATTAAGGAGAAAGTACTCAATAACACCAATATCAACAAAGGTTCAATCAAGATATTTGATAAAAATAATCCTCTTCCCTTCTTCTATATAGGTTGAGGCGGTAAAGAGGGAAGTGATTCTTGAAAAGTAGGTAATGTCTCCCCTATCTACTGATCAAAGAAGGAACTAAAGTTTTTCCATAGTAAAGAGGATCAAGCCCAAGACTACACAGAGATCAAAACTTATGGAGACTACAAGAAAGCTTTAAATATAGCTTAGAGAGAGATTTCAGCTATATTTGAGGCTTAAGCTAGTTTCTCTTACAGTTTCCGCTCCTTCTCCTTTTTTATTCTTCCTTCCCCAATTAAAAGCTACTGAGATCCCTTATACACTAACTAAATTAAGTTACCAAGAAGATAAAGAACTATTGCTCGATGAGAAAGGCTGAAAGATAAAGCTAGACACTAAAGACTGTAAAAACCTAGGTCAAGTTAACTATACTAAAGCAACCAAATTTGTAGTTAAGTGTCAAGATCATTCAGAAGAGTTTACCTTTCCTGCTTACGCAAGATTGTATGAGGATTCAATCAATTTCTGAATTGAAATAGAGAAAGAAGAGTTTAGTGATAACCTAATTCACTTCTATAGTTT
Organism: Mycoplasma wenyonii; assembly: GCF_003265155.1. Classification (GTDB taxonomy): domain Bacteria; phylum Bacillota_I; class Bacilli_A; order Mycoplasmatales; family Mycoplasmoidaceae; genus Eperythrozoon_A; species Eperythrozoon_A wenyonii_C. Next base: position 5,925 of record NZ_QKVO01000014.1, read on the forward strand.
CTTCTGATCCAAAGGAACTAAAGAAGAAACACATAAACCTATATCAGATAACTGTTTATTTGAAGGAACATACAATAATGAACACTCTCTTTGTTTAGCTAGTTGAAAAGAACTAAATAACTTACTTCAATTGGTTAAAAGAAACAAAGATATGGCTTTAGGGGAACTAGTGTATTTGAACCCTAATACTTAGATTCTTTTACCTATTTATCGACTCATAAATTCGAGTAGCTTAGAGCCAATATGATACTCTATTTCACTTGATTGATTGGCTTTTAACTCTTTGGCTTGTCTCTCTTGTGCTTGAAAGTGCGCATTTGCTCGAGGTATGCTTCCCCACATGCCCCTTTCTCTAGATATGCTTTGTTCTAACTTACTAATTTGCAAAGAAGAGCTATTCATAGCACTTAAGTGTTTTTTAAATTCCTCTTCAGAGCCATAAAAAGTCTTATAGGGATTATTACTTCAAGGCCCTCATGCTCCAGAAGAAAAGAACTTAGTACTAACAGTAGGTTGAACCTTAATCTTGCTTCTGTCTCATCCTATAACTCTTAAAGATTTCTTTACATTCTGTAAGTTAGTAACGGAATCGTTTGTTGCTGGTGAGCTACCGCCCCCCCCAGTCACTCCAGAAACCTCTTGTAGTTCATTTGAAAATCCCTTTCCTTTACCACTTAATTCGTAGTGAAGTTCATAAAACTTTTGCAAACTAATTCTTTCCTCTGGACTTAAGCTTTTTGCTGGGGCTTTATGGTCAGGTTTAGATTTATTCTCCAATCACTTCTTGATACTTGACTCAGCCTTTTGAAAATGAACAAGCATAGTATGTCTGTCCTTACCGCCCTCTTCTAGATATTTCTTAGCTAATTCTTCATATTTAGAGTCCATTTTCTTTTCAATCTTCTTTGTTTGGATTTCTTTAAGCATCTCATCAAAGATATTTTTGATGGAGCCAGCATAATTTTGATCTGCAGAATCATTTAAAAAAGGAGAGATGGAGTCCAGACCCCCTTTTCCTCTATCAATATCTAACGTCACCCCCTTAAGACCATTTAATCCTCCTTTTAAATCTAGTTGAGAGCTATTTTCTTTAGCTTCTAGCTTTAATTTGTAGTCATTTGAGTGAGTTTCTCTTCCGGAACTTCATATTGCCCAAAACCCTTTCAGGGGATCAAAGGATTGAAGAGTATTTCTCAAGGCTAGAAAAACAATTGCATTAGCTCCTAAGAATCCAGTGCCAAATAGAGTGTACTTCAGTTTTTTGGTCAATGGTTTATGGAAACAAGATAGTTAAATCTTGAAACCCTTTGGTCCTTCGCGACCCCTCTTATCAAAATCAAATTTTTATTTATTCTAGAAATGGTTTTTAGAAATTTCTCGAGAATTAAAAAGTTACTTTTTGGTCTTCATAAGGTTTAATAAAGCAGAGGCGACTTGCAACTCTATATGTGATTGAGTACTTGCAGATAGCTTTTTAACTTCTAAAGACTGTCTATCCAAACTTTCTGTAGCTCTTCCTCAACCTCACAGACCTCTTTGTCTGTCTATAGATTGTTTTAAGTTATGTACTTTGGAAGAGTTCTTATTTAGAGTAGCGATATCTGACTTAAACTCTTCTTCCTTTTCATAGAAACATCTATAAGGATTTTGTTCTCAAGTACCTCAATTATCTGCGCGATAAAAATTAGTATTTGATCTATGTTTTTGAACTTTCACTTTGCTAGTAGATCAGCCGATAAGTCTAAGAGCATCTTTTACTTGTTCAAATGGATACTTGTCTTGTGTTGTTACACCTTCAGAGCCTCTTGCAGTATCTTTACTTATTTCCTTCAAGCGCAAATTAAGACTGTCTTTTTTGATTGTTAGATCGTGGTGTAACTCATAGATCTTTTGAAGACTATCTCTTTCTGCTTGACTGAGAACGGGAACAGATATATTAGTTCCTCCCGTTTTCTTGGATTGCTCTCACTTAGTTACTGCTGATTGAATCTTTTGAAAATTAACTAAATGTTTTTTCCTTTCTCGTTGAACATCTGTAAGGTATTTTGTTGCTGATTGCTCATATTGAGGGGACAATAAAGATTGAACGTCAGATAATTTTCCTTCTTTACTTATCTCTGATAGAACACTTTCTATAGAAGTAGTAACATCTCCTTGTTTCATTCAATCATTTTGAGAATCTAATTCACTCCCTTCTTTCTTTTTTAAATCTAGTGTTGCTTCTGGAAGATTAAAAGATTTGTTCGAGAAAGATATTTTTGGAGTATCCCATCTAGCGCCGGAGTCTAGTTGTTGTTTTTGTTTTTCTTTGTTTAGATCATTTGTGAATTTAGATCCAAAAAAGCGCCCCCCCCAGATTAACTTTTCCAGAGGATTAATACTTTTCAGATGACTTGAAAGGGCGGGATAAGAAGCGCCAACGATTCCAATAAAACCCAATCCACCCAAAGCTAGTTTCATTCTTCTGGTCATAGGAATAAATCCCCTTTCCCCTTATAAAAAATAAATTTAAATGCCTATGTTTTCTATCTCTTTAACTAGCCTTTTATTTATTTCTTAAATACAAATAAATATTCATGAGCTATTAATAGAAAGTTGTACTTAACACTGTTAGTTGCTCAATAACCTGTTGTCTTGCAATTATGTTGTGCTTTAATAATTAATTCTTTTAGTTTGAATCCTTTATCTTCAAAGATTTTCATAACTTCAAAAGACAAAGGGACCATATGTCCTTTATTTCTTGTGTCCCCCATAAGAATTACACAAAACTTGCCTTTCTTAAGTACTCTATAACATTCAGATGCTACTGACTGCATCTGAGAGAGAAACTCATCTACTTTTAAGTTAGATAGATCTTCGGGAATATCTAGCCCCTTACTATAGCTGATGATGTCTGCGTAAGGGGGGTGTGTGCATATTAAATCAATGGTTTCCGCTTCAAGAAAATCTAATTTCCTAGCATCTCCCTTGATAATGGTTACTTGACCATTAGCTCCTGAGTAGTCAAAATTAATCTTTTCTTTACATCTTTGAATAGCTTCATCATTGACATCAACTCCTATGACATTTCTATTTAGGAGCTTTGCTTCTACTAGAGTAGTTCCTCCTCCAGCAAACTGATCTAGTACTAATTCCCCTTCTTTTGAGTACCTAAGAAGTATGTTTCTAGGAATATAAGGAGATCAATTACCTCTTCATTTAGAGTCATGAGTTGCTCAGTTTCCCCTATCTGGGAAACTTCACAAGGTATTAGTTTGTAACTTAAAGTTCTCTGGTTCTCACTTAGTGATCTTTTTATTTAGCATTTGTTAGAGAAAACTTTTCCTTCTTCCAACTCTCTTAGATTAAAGAGAGTATTAGGCATTGCCTCAAAAGCTTGTTCCAATATATTTTTGTGTTTTCTTCAAGCAAGCCCATCAGTTATCCAGATAAATTTAAGATTTGGGTATTTAGAAATCTCAGAATATAAAGACTTGTAACTTCTAGTTATTGCATTTATTTTTGATCCTCCTCTTCCGCCATAAAAATTTACTTCGACTACAAAAATCTTTGTTGGAGAATTAAAGAGCAAAAAATCAAATCTCTTCCTACCTAAAAAAGAATTAATAGAGTTAAGATTTCACTTTTCAAGAGCCTTTTGTAAGCTGGTTTGTGTAAGGAAATTCTTTCCCAACTCATAACCAGCATTTTGAATATGTTTGCAAACTAAACTTTCCATTTCTGTACCTATTCTGTTTTTTCTACTATGAGAATCTAATCCTACTTCAATTCCAAAAACATAATCTGACAAACTTTTTACTTGTCTTTTGCTCAATAAATCAAATAATCCTGTTTCCTTCATAAATTCTTGGTATTTTTCTATTGGGTTATTTGCCATGTCAAAAGAAAAAGAAATTATTTGCCCCTCTTCTTTTATTAATAATTCATTATTTCTAACGGCTAACAGAATAGGAATACAACTTAAAACTTCTGGATATTTAACTATTAAATCTTCAAAATCTTGTTCAATATTGTCAGAGCCAATTAAAGTACTCATGATCTTTAACTTTTTCTCTAATTCTTGAACTTTACTTTGAGTTTTTGAAAAATCTACAAAGAATTTATAACCAGTGATACAATCTCGCAACTCTGTAAATCATTTCTCAAAATTTCTTTTCATTTTCTATTTGCTCTTCCCGATCTACTAATAAACAAATAACAAGTAAAAAGAACAATTATTCTGCATTGTGTATTGAACGAAGAAGAATTAAGAAACATATTCCGACTTTAGGGCTGAAATAATTTATTGGTCATAAAGATCGGTGCCACAAGAGTAATAGAGAACTAGCTTATTGAAGTTAAGGTCTTGACTGGGTCTACTCTTGGGAATTATTTTGCTTGAAAAGATAAAACAATGAATTCTCTTCTCATTGAGTTCTTTTAAGTTAACTAAACAATTTATTTAAATTCGTTTAAGAGAATAATTTTTCAGGACTCTAATGTTTAAGAACTTACTTCTTTCATTTGCTGGTATTGGAGGAATAGCTGTTGTTCCTTTCTCTTTGTTGTTTTCGAAAGGGGAGAGTACTTCTCTATATTCAGATAAGAGTCTATTAGTTGATAGTCCTCAAGGCGGGGGTGTCGGTCCTGTTTCAAAACCTTCCTCAGAATCTATAAAAGTTATAGATAGTAATTCTTTACCTACTCGGGGGGGGAGGCATTTGCAAGAACAGGTTCTTGGCGATAGTTCTGGTTCTTCTGACTTTTTCCAGACCCAAAGAGTTAATGTTTTAACTTCTTCTCCATTAAAAGAGAATCCCCAGTTAAGTAATACACCTAAAATCTTTGTTTCTCAGTCACAAACAATAAAAACACAAGAAACTGACTTAACCCGTTGATTATCTACCATTAGTCCTTTATTAAAGGGAGAAGGGGCGAACAAACCTCTAACCATAATTGGTAAATGAAATCATAAGTACTTCATAATCATTAGATGGGATCCAACTTGTCAATGTTTCAGAAAGGTAGATAATGACTATGGTATTTGATCTAATAGAGATGGTTTATTTATCATTGCTCACAAATGAGCTAATGAACAAACCAAAAGAAACTCAATAATAGTAGATAAACCTCAATGTAAAAACTTCAATGATTTTTGATATCAAGACTGACATAATTACTGAAAATTAGGTAGTTGATTAAAAACTATGAATATTGACAAAGATAGCAATACAGCTATTGCTAGTTGCAATAAAGAACCAGTAATTTTCTTAGATACAGGTGTTATTGTTCCTACTTTTGAGTCTGAAACTAGAAGAGCTATTCCTAAATATATGGAGAAAGCATCAAATAGAGAGATTGCTTGAGACTATAACACAAAAACCTTTGCCTCTTCCTACAACAACTATGGAGGATCTAGTAATATCTTCAAGGTCAATAGTTATGAGGATTGAAAGAAGTTTTTCAATTTAGTGGAAATAGAAAGAAAATAGAGAAGTCTCTCTAATAGTTTTCTAGTATTATTTCTTCACAATCTTTTTCATCTTTTTTAGCAGTTATAGGACAAAATCTCTCTTTTATTTTTTCTACTTCATTACTATCGTGCGTTATAGGTAAAGTATTTAATTTAGCAATAATAGGATAACTGGGACCAACAACTAAAGAAGAAAAGAAAACTAACTTAAATAGCTTAGAAACTATAGAGAGTACTTATGCTTTCTTGAGATTTTTTAATTCTTAGTCCAGTTAATAATAGCCAATTATAAGTCTCTTTATTTAAGGAATTTTAGTTTCCCTAAAGATAACTAAATTTAAAAGAATTATTTTTTAGATGAATGGGAGTTACAGTTTTCTTCTTCCTTTCATTTCAATACTCGCTTTTGTTCATTGCCAATGTTTACAGTTTCATTAGTTGTACCAATGAAACATCTTTCTTGTTTAGGCCCGAAAGCTTGATCAAAATGTTTTTTTATAAGGGGAAATCTTAAATTTTTAGTAGGTATATCAAAATGTGTGCAATTGGAACTTAAAAATCGTAATCCTTTAGATTCTGGAAACTCTTTTCCTTGACAAAAAGCTCTTAGATAATCAAAAAATGGAAATTTAAATGAACTTACCGAAGACACATAATTAAGTTCAAAAGGAGAGCTTATTGTTTTTCTTTCTAAATCTTTACGATAATTCATTCCTCTATACCCTTGTCACTTTTTACTCTTCCATCAAAGATTTGTGTTTTCAAAAGCTTTTTCGCCAGTATCATTTTTGGTGGTTAATCCATCAAGTCGTTCTAAAGAATTCTTTTCACTATCAAATAAATATCAAGTTTCAGATCTCCTAATTGGAGTGTCATCGCAAGTTACAACTTTATAGTTTGAATCTGCGCTTGTCAACACAACCTTGCATTTTTTATTCTGAGTCTGAGAAATTTGTCTTTCTGGGGCAGACAGAGAGCTTGTAATGTCATTAGATAGAACGTTACTTGTTAAAGATTGTATTTCTGTTGAATCTCTAGAAGTGGAAAAAGATTCTGGTAGAGTTAAAAAATTGAAACTATTTGTGGTAACTTTGCTGGTTTTTGCGAGTGAAGAAACAAGAATATTAGCAGTTAATAGAGATGTTCCAGTAATAGAAAGAGTTATAAGAGCAAATTTTCCTAATTTAGAAGTTACAACAGCTGGCAAAAAGAAACTTTTTTTAATTAAGTAAATTTATTTTGTTCATCAACCCAAATCAGAAATTTTATCTTTTTAAGTGCTGGTTTTTAATTATTGGTTTTGGGAAAGTATCATTACCAACACTTTTATTGGGAATTTAGATTCAAAAACTTTGATAGATTAATTCAAAGAAATTCTCTATATATAACAAACATGATCCTTTATTGATGGGTAGATCGTGATCTAAAAAATATAAAAATTTAGTGAAAAAAGAAATTAAAAAAATTGTGAATTTTGAGTGTTTTATTGAGAAATTGTGAACTTTGCCTTTGCGGAAACCTTGGTACTCCAATCAAGGTCAGATCCTGTAGTTAGTTTTAAGTCACAAGTAGCAACTGTTCCACTTTCGCCATATTCACAGGACTTAAGAGAGATTGAGAAGCTTATTGGTTTCACACCAGAATTCATTAATCGTCTGTTACCTAAAGGCAACATTCCATTAGTAAAAACATCCTTCCTATCATGCCTTCATCCCTGACTAACAAGTTTGATTCCACTGTTGTTACACACAAAGTTCTCTTT
>NZ_QKVO01000015.1 GCF_003265155.1 Mycoplasma wenyonii
AAGGCACTGACTGAGGTAAAAAGTTTTGAAAATCAATTTCCTTGATCGCCTGATGAGCCGTTTTGGTTCGTCTTAACCCAAGGAAGATTTAATGCTCCAAATCCAGCTAAAATAATTAGGATATAAATTCTCGCAATTCGTTGCGAGACAGAAGAGCCGAATATTCATTTTCCCGCTGTCTCTTTGAAGGAAGTTGAAGACTTAATTCGCCTATTCACCTGACTTTTTATCTAGTAAACTCTATTAAATTATTAAACATTTACAAGATAGGGGGTTACTCCCTATTTCACAAAAATAACTTACATTAATCTTTGGCGATAGGGAGGAAAAAACAAGGACAAAGAAAAGATTATTGCTTAATAGGGTTAAGTAGATTTAATTTAGAGATCGGAAGAATCTTAATACAAGAAGATCAAGGAGTTACAGTTATTGACAATGACTCTAATGCGATAGACATTTGGGGCCCTGAATTCACTAACTCTATTAACTGTGATGCCACCAGCATTAAAGATTTAGAAGATGTTGGAATTCAAGACTTTGATTGCGTCATTATCGGAATAGAAAATATAGAGAAATCTATTACTATCTGCTCAAACCTTAAAGAGTTAGAGGTTGGAAGAATTGTTGCAAAAGCTAAAGATGAAGTTCATAAGAGAATACTAAAGCTATTGGGAATCTCTTATAGTATTGTTCCAGAACTCTATGTGGTCGAGAATATTGCTTATCAAATTCTCTTTGACCTTGAAGTAGGAAGACTTCCGAATTTTCAAGGTAATGATTTCTTTTTCGTAAGACTTCCTGTCTATAACTCTCACTTATGGGGCCAAGAAATAGGTTCCTTACTCTTTTTAAAAGAGAATAACTCTGTTATTGTTAGTGTCAAGAGGCAAAAGGGAGGAGAGACAATTATTCCGGTTTCTTCTACTGATAAACTAGAGAGATCAGATATAGTTCTTTTGATAGCTAAAAGACACTGTATTGGTAACTTAAAGAGTTGTTTTATGAAAAATACTCCTGTTAATTTAGAGAAAAAGGAAGAAGTTAATTAGGCTTTATTAACGGAACCAAATAGCTTAAATTTTTCTTCAATCACTTCTGTAATTCCCACAAATCCATAGTTCAGTAATTTTCTTGGATCAAAACCTTTAGCTTTCATATCTAAATCTTTCTTCTCTTCAATATATCTTCGAGTTTCAGCTGCAAATTTCATTTGTAACTCTGTATTTATATTTATCTTGGTCACCCCGAGAGAAATAGCTTTTTGAATCACATCATCTTTAATTCCAGTCCCGCCATGAAGCACTAAAGGTCTATTAATAGCCTTTGAAATTTGTTCCAATAAAGCAAGATTTAAACCTTTTCAATTTTCTGGATAAGGCCCATGCATATTTCCAATTCCAGCAGCCAATAAAGTTGGATTCAATTTACTGATTTCAATACATTCATTTACATCAGCTTGATTTCCTAGACCAATAACTCCATCTTCCTCACCGGCTAAAGTGCCAACTTCTAATTCAACAGAAGCCCCTTTTTCAGTTGCCACCTTAATAACTTCTGCAGACTTCTTGTAATTTTCTTCAAAAGGCAAATGAGAGCCATCAAACATTACTGAGGAGAATCCAGCATCCAAAGCTTTAAAACAACCATCATAAGTACCATGATCCAAGTGAATTATTACTGGAACAGAAATCTTTAGATCTTCTGCCATTCCCCGAATCATTGAAGCGACTGTTTTATAACCACCCATATACTTTGCTGCGCCTTCAGAAACACCAACAATAACAGGAGACTTACACTTCTCTGCAGTTAACAAAATAGCTTTTGTCCACTCTAGGTTATTAGTGTTAATCTGTGCAATTGCATACTTGCCCTTTAAAGCCTTTTGTGAAGCCTCTATTGCATTAACTACAGGCATTTTATACTCCTACCTTAACTTGGGCTAATTTGATAACTCTTTCGTTGAGTTTGTAACCCTTACTAAAAACCTTTAATATTTTATTCCTTTGAATTTCTTCTACTGTTTCTGTTTCCAAACTTTCCATAATCTCTGAGTCAAATTCTTGGCCTGTTTCAGGAACTATCTTGCTTATGTTAAAGGAATCAAAGAGAGATTCAAATTGAGTTAAGAACATCTTGAATCCAAAGAGATATTTTTTAACTTCCTCACTGCTGGGCTCTACATTCAAAACATCTTCTAACCTAGAAACAATATTGACTAATTCTGTTAATTGGGACTCGTAGAGATATCTTTTCTGCTCTTCTAGTTTGGAACTATACTTCTGCTCTATTTCCTCTTCTTTAGATTTAATAAGAAGAGCGGCCTCATCACTCTTTTTCTGAATAGTCTCGAGAAACTTTTTATTTAATTCTTCCCTAAATTGCTCTTCTTTCTTCTCATATTCCTTAAGTTTCGACTCCAATTCTTTAATTCTTTCATCCTTTAGGTCTTTAGTTTCTTTGGCTAAAAGTTCAAGATCTAAGTCTGTTTGTGGGTTTGATTCCTGCTTTTGTTCTTCCTCCTTGGACTTTTTCTTAAAAGCCATTTAACTAAAGAGAATTAGTTAACTTTCGTATTCCTTCTTAAAAATTTTGATTCAATCTTTTGTTTCCTTAAGCTCAGTCAATTTTATTGATTTTATTTTCTCTAAATCAGTGCTGGAAAGCTTTAAAGAAGCCATTTCTAGCTTAATAAAGAGATTTCCTATACCCTTTTTTCCAAAATCAATTCCCATTCCCTTAAGTTTCAAAAGCTCTTTACTGCTGGAACAAGGAGGAAGTTTAATGCTTTTAACACCATAAGGGGTTGGTACTTCCACACTCCCCCCTAATATAGCCACTAATGGATTAATGAAAACTTTTGTATGTAAGTTATCTCCTTCTCTGGTGAAGACATCAGAATTCTCTACCTTAATGCTCAGATAGATCTTCTTATTGTCATAGGATTGACTATCTCTGAATACTAACGAATCTCCAGTTTTAACTCCTCCAGGAATCTTAATAGTTACTTTTTTAGTTTCTGAAGTGTAACCATGTCCCCTGCAGGTTGTGCAAAATTTCGTTATCTTCTCCCCAGACCCTCCACAGTACCTACATGTATTCTTTTGTTCTATTATTCCAAACAAGCTTTTAGTTCTAACAACTTCATATCCGTGCCCTTTGCAAGCAGAGCAGTTGTATATATAGCTTCTGTCCCCTTGAAAAGACCTCATTCCATTACATTCAAAACACACTTTGTTAGACCTGTAGCTAAGTTCATAATCACATCCCTTAACTGCCTTCAAAAAACTAATATTTACTTCTTTTCTGATGGTCTCGCTTTCTCCCCCTTGGCTTCTAGCTCTTGAGCCAGAAGAATGGAATGAAGAGAAGAAACCATCTTCTCCATCTTGTTTAGAAAAGAAACTACTGAAGATATCAAAGGGGCTTGCCCCACTCTCATATCCTTGACCCCCTCCAAAAGCCTCATAATTGGAACCAAATCTATCATAGTTTGATTTCTTCTCCGGATCGCTCAAGACCTCATATGCTGCATTTATTTTCTTGAACTTTTCTTCAGCCCCTGGAGATTTATTTATGTCTGGATGATACTCTTTTGCTAACTTTCTATAGGCTTTCTTAATTTCATCAGGAGTAGCTTCCCTGCTCAGCCCTAAGACTTCATAAAAATCTTGACTCATTACCGTCTAAATAAGTCTTTGATAGTGAGAGGGATTGCTGGAGGCTATTTGGTCACTATTTGGTTTCTGAGATAAACCCTGGAATTTCCTTCAAAAGATGTTTAGGTAGAGGTTGATAGTGAGAGAAAGACATTGAATAGACTCCTCTGCCTTGTGTCAAAGACCTCAAAGTTGTTGCATACCCAAACATTTCTTTTAATGGAATTTTGCAATTAATTGTGCTGACTGAGGAAGATAGCTCTGTGGCAGTTATCAGTCCTCTTTTGGCTGTGACATCCCCCATTACAGAACCAAAATACTGTGGAGGGGAGTTAATTTCAATTGACATTATTGGTTCCAGTAAGATGGAACCACACTTCTTACTCGCTTCCTTAAGAGAGAGAGAGGCTGCAATCTTAAAGGCCATTTCGTTAGAGTCAACTTCGTGAAATGATCCATCATAAAGAGTCGCTTTGATGTCTATTATGGGATATCCTGCTAATTGCCCTGCCTTCATAGCATCTACTAGGCCTTCTCTAATGGACTTGATGTATTCTTTAGGAATTTTTCCTCCTACTATCTTGTCAATGAACTCAAATCCTTTCTCTGGATTTGGCTCATACTTAACCCAAACATGTCCATAATTACCTCTACCCCCAGTTTGCTTAATATATTGTCCCTCAATTTCTTTGGTTACCGTAAAGGTTTCTCTGTAAGCTACTTGCGGAGCACCTACATTAACCTGCAATCCAAATTCTCTTTTCATTCTGTCAATCAAGATTTCAAGGTGTAATTCTCCCATTCCAGAGATAATGGTTTGACCAGTTTCATAATCTGATGAGATTTTGAAGGTTGGATCCTCATCTGCAAGTTTTTTCAATACCAAAGAGAGTTTCTCTTGGTCAGATTTAGTTTTTGGTTCAATGGCCAAGGAGATAACTGGTTCAGTGAAAGCCATTGCCTCCAATAGAAAGTCTGAGTCAGGGGAACCAGTTATAGTATCTCCTGTTTTCAAGCTCTTAGGGCCAACCAAAGCACAAATCTCCCCAGTCCCAGCCTCCTCAATCTCAGTTTTGTGATTAGAGTGCATTTTCACTAGTTTCCCAACTCTTTCTTTGACATCTCTAGTTGAGTTATAGATAGTATCTCCTTTCTTTAACTTGCCCGCATAAACCCTTATAAAAGTAAGTCTTCCCACGAATGGATCTGTCGCAATTTTGAATGCTACAGCCACTAAGTTCGACTCATCTTTGTTTTCAATAGTTAACTCTTCCCCGCTTCTAGTAAAAGCTTTGGTATTAGGAATGTCTAATGGGGAGGGAAGGTAATCAACTATGGCATCTAGCAAAAACTTAACTCCCTTGTGCTTAAAAGAGGAGCCACATAACACAGGGAAAAAGGAACCAGTCAAAGTTGCTTTTCTAATACACATCTTGATTTCATGCTCTTCTATCTTTTCTCCAGAAAGAAATCTATTAAGTATTTCATCGTCATAAACCAGTACCTCATTTAAAAGAGTCTCTCTTAAAGTCTTCACTTCTTCCTGTTGGTCCTCAGGTATTGGGATTTCTTCAAACTCCTCATCAACTCCTGCCTTGAAGTTATAAGCTTTCAGTCCCACTAAGTCAATAATTCCCCTAAAACTAGATTCATTCCCAATATTTAGTTGAATTGGAGAGAACTTAATATTCAGTCGATCTTTCAAAGATTTCATAGAAGATTGAAAGCTGGCTCCCACCTTATCCATCTTGTTACAGAAAATGATTCTTGGAACTTTATACTTGTTTGCCTGTCGTCACACAGTCTCTGTTTGCGGTTCAACCCCCATCGCCCCATCAAGCACAACAACTGCACCATCCAATACTCTTAAAGATCTTTCTACCTCAACTGTGAAGTCAACATGCCCAGGAGTGTCAATTAAGTTAAGAACAACTCCCTTTCACTCAGTTGTAGTAGCTGCAGAAGTGATAGTAATTCCCTTCTCTCTTTCCTGTTCCATTCAGTCCATAGTTGCACTCCCTTCATGTACCTCTCCCATTTTGTGAATCTTTCCTGTGTAATAAAGAATTCTCTCGCTAGTGGTGGTTTTCCCGGCATCAATATGGGCCATGATCCCGAAGTTTCTAAGGTTTAGTAACTTGTTAGACATTAGCTAAAAACGATAGTAAGCAAAGGCTTTATTACTTTCGGCTGTCTTGATAACTTCTATCTTTCTTTTTATTGAGAGTCCAGTATTATTTGAGGCATCAATAATCTCAGAAGATAATGCATCAACAATAGTTAACTCATTTCTCTTTCTGCTGTATTTAATTAATCATCGAAGCGCCAAAGCTTCTCTTCTTTCCTTACTAGATTCAACAGGAACTTGATAGTTTGCTCCCCTAACCTTTCTTGTTTTTAGTTCTATGCTTGGAGCGACATTCCTAATGGCTTGCTCAAAAACTTCTACAGGATTCTTCTCAGTTTTCTCTCTTATTTTTTCTAATGCGTTATAGACAATTCTTCTAGCTAATTGTTTCTTTCCCTCTCACATTATTAAATTAATTGCCTTAGTGACAATAACAGAGTTATAAGTTATGTCGGGAAGTAATTCTCTCTTTTTAAGTTTTCTTTTTTTTCGAATTTTGGTCTAGCTCTTCTTTTCTTTCTTTACCCCATATTTTGATCTTTCCTTTTTTCTCTTTTCGACTGGAGCCGCATCCAACTTCCCTCTGATGATATGGTATTTAACTCCAGGTAGGTCCTTAACCCTTCCTCCTCTAATCATGACTACGTGGTGTTCTTGAAGATTATGGCCTTCTCCGGGAATGTAGGCAAGAACTTCATGATTATTTGAAACTCTAACTTTTGCAAACTTTCTCAAGGCTGAGTTAGGTTTTTTAGGAGTCATTGTAGAAACCTTCAAGCAAACTCCTCTTTTCAGTGGATTAGATCTCTTAATAGGTTTGTTTTTTAGAGAGTTTCAACTTTCCTGCAGGGCTTGTGATTTAGACTTCTTCTTCTTTCTCTGTCTTCCGTGTTTAGAGATTTGTGCTAAGGTAGGAATAGTTAATAAAACTAGCTAGAAAAAACTCAGATAGACCTATGAGAGATAAAATTTCCTAGAAAAATTTTAAATCTCTTCTCTCTTTTCAATTTATTAATTGGTGCAAAACTGAAAAAAATAATAAACAAAAACAATTAATCTAATATTTAAAGGCTTTTAACTTAATCCAAGACACAAAAGTATGTGTGTTTTTTGTGAAATTTCTTCTAATCTAGATAAACAGTCTAACTTAATAAAAGAGGGAAAACATGTTTTCATAATCCCAGATAAACATCCTGTAACTGAAGGTCACGCCCTAGTAATAACCAAAGAACACTACCAAGATTTTGGCTCTACCTCTGATGAAGCTCTTCAAGAAGCAGTGATCTTGGCTAAGGAACACTCACAAAAATTACAAAGAGAAAATCCTAGTATCCAAGGCTTTAACTTCGTTGTTAATCAAGGAGCTAAAGCTAAACAGGTAATATTTCACTTCCACCTACACATAATACCTAGGTACTAATACTAGATTTCTATAAAAATTAAATTAGAATTAATTCGCTTAGTGTTTTCTAATAAATACTGTATTTAGAGGATGTCTGAAGATACCATAACTATCAACTTAAAAATAACCAAAGATCTTTACGAAAAACTTGAAGTTCAACTAAAGCTCTTAAAGGATAACAATATTCACGGTTTAGAAAATGCAGAAACTGTTGAAGACTTAATTATTTTCTATTTAGAACACTTCTCTGCTGGAGAAGAAAAGATGAAAAAGATTGAGGATCGAATGCAAAGTGTTTTAGATACTTTAAGAGAAAGAGGTGTAGATGTTTTAGATCTCTTTAACTCCTTTAATCAAAAAGTTCAAGATGAAAAAGAAGAAAGAGAAATGGAGTCGAGAAGAAATAACAGAACAAGTCCAGAAAAGAAGAAGAGTTAGAAAAAGTCAGTAGGGTTTTAGGGTTAGAACGGAGTTTAATTCCGGATCTGCTAACTCGTTCCAGATTTGTTTTAGGTTTTTTCTCAGTTTTCTTTTATTTCCTTTTTATTGTCAAGAGAAAAAACACATCATCAAATGGTCTTTTTTCCAGTGATACCATACCATTCTTGCAACTAAGCTTTGTCTTTTTAATTCTTTCTATAATCACTGACTACTTTGATGGGGCTTTAGCAAGAAAATGAAAATGTCAATCTAAGTTTGGTGCCGTCTATGATCCTCTCGCAGATAAACTGTTAGTTTCAGCTTTTTTAGTACTATTTGGATTTGCTAAAGCGGTTCACTGAATAATCCCAGTCTTATCTTTAGCGAGAGAGATTACTGTAGAGAGAATTAGATATAAGTTGAAAAAAATAGGAATTTGACTAAAAGCCAATACAACTGCCAAGAAAAAAACTGCTATTCAATTTGCAGGAATAATACTTGGTTTTCTGGTAACTAATAGTTGAGGTAAAGAAGTACTAAATATTTTCTTTCTTTTCTCTCTATTATTTAGCTTTAAATCTCTAACTGGATATCTAAAAATCTATTGAGATTCATTCATTGAGCAATAGTAACAACTTGATTGGTTTAAGAATTGCATTATTTATTGTTGCATTATTTACTCTATTCTTAGTTTTCTACTATGTGTCTTCTGAAAAAGTCTGGTTCAAGAAATATATCTGAAAGTTTTTTAGAAGAAAGGAGATCTCAGTATCAGAATTTGAAACTTTTGTATATTCTCTAAGTTCAGTTCTTCTGAGATTTTCTCAGGAAAAAGTAGGTGCTTTGATAGTTATAGAGAAATTCCAGAACCTACAAAAGTATATTAATTCTGGATATGTAGTTGAATCTCAGTTTTTCTCGGAATTCCTTTACAATATCTTCCTGAATAAAGGATCTTCAATGCATGATGGTGGAGTAATTATCAGAGGGCTAGAGATTAAGTCAGTTTCCTCTTATTTCCCTATTTACTCACATAAAAATATTCCTAAAGAGTATGGCTCCAGACACAGAGCTGCTTTGGGAATTACCTCAAAGACTGATGCAATTGCCTTACTAGTCTCTGAAAGTCAAGGAAAAATTCTCTGTTCAGAGGCTGGAGAATTTATTGAACTAGATAAAGAAAATATTGATCTTTTAGTTGAGTCATTAACCAAGGTTTTGAACTACTTAATTACCACTTAAAATACTTCTTGGGGAAAAAGGGGATGTCATCGATTTTTACTATCTTGGATAGGTGTTATTCAGAAATAAAAAACACTATTTAGAGCGAGATAAGTACACTGATCAACTCTCTGCAAAATTATCTAGAGCTTTTGAACTAAAAAACTATGCCTCAATAAGAGAGCTTTCAAGAGCTCACTCTGTTACAACCTTAGTTAGTATTCTCGAAAAACTCTCTAACTACGAACTAGTCAATATTATCTTTCTTGCTTTAGATGAAGACAGACTAGAAGACTTTTTCTTTTCTTTTTCAGAGGCCAATAGACTCACTATATTAAATAACATAAGGCCTGCCTTACTCTCTAAGTTACTTTCTCAATTACAACCTGACAAAGTTGCAGAAATTCTTTCTATTGTCGACAGTAACCTTTCAAAAAAGATAATCTATCTTTCTTCCCCTCAACAAAGAAAAGAACTCAATCTTATAAGCAGTTTCTCACACTCACAGGTAGGTAGTATTATGAACACTTCTATTCTTACAATACCTGAAAGCTTTAAGATATCTGATGCTCTCAGTTACATAAAGAAAAAGAGAAATAAGTTTGACATTGGTGAAGAACTCTTTGTAGTCAATCTAAAACAAGAGGTCGTTGGTTCCGTAAATATTCAGACCTTATTTTTCTCTACTAGAAGTTCACTTTCAGTCGGAGAGGTGGCGGAAAAGGACTATATCTCTATCTCTGCTAGAGAGCAGATAGGAGAGGCAATTGACCTATTTCAAAAGTTTCCATTCACCTCTGCAGCTGTACTAAATGAAAAGAATCAAATACTAGGAGTTATTACTAGCAAAGACATTCTCCCAGAGATAGTGGATGAGAGTATGGAAGATGTCTACAGATTCTATGGAATTGTTAATCTGCAACACTCATACATTAAATCCACTCCTTGAGAGGTAGTTAGGTCTAGATTGTTTTGACTAATAGTCTTACTATTTGCTACAACCTTAACTACACTCATAATAGATAAATTCGAGAACCTAGGGGTGAAGTGAACCTCTGGCCTTTCTTCGGCTATATTAGTGCCTTTAATTCCGCTGATTACTGATATGTGCGGGAACTCAGGAAGTCAAACTGCCACTTCCATAATTCAGTCTTTTGCTAGCAATGAGTTAACTGCAAAAGACCTGTGGCCTGTTGCGAAAAAAGAATTAAAGATCTCAGTTATGGTTGGAGGGATAGTCTCGGTAGTTAACTTTGTAAGGCTCTTGGTCTATTTCACTATTTTTCCCATTGAAACAAACAAATTGAAAAATCAAACGACAACACAAACTACCAACTTAGTGCAATCCACTTCCTTTGTTCCCTTTTCGGAACAATTCAGAAATCTTTCATTATTTTTTAATGCCTCTAAAAATGGAGATCAATACAACCCAAAAGTAGCTGGATATGTGGGGGCTGCAATTTCCTCTTTAGCTCTTTTTGTAGTCATTATCCTATCTAAACTGATGGGAGTATTTATTCCCTTTGTTGCGCATAAATTCTTTAAAGATCCAGCTTCTATGACTACTCCGGCACTCACAACCATATTAGATGCTGTTGGAACTTTAATCTTTTTTTCAATGGGGGTTGGAATCATATATTTAAGTCTTGATGCCTTAAAAATTCATGGAGTCTCGCAATAATATGTACAGACTCTTAAGAAAGCTCCTATTTAGATATACCAGAAAAACATTCAATGAACAAAAAGAGGAGGTTCTAGAGCAACTCCAAGAAAGGGAAAGGGAGCTAAGAAATGACTGATTAAGTAGTTCTGTTAATTTCCTTGAAATACCTAATAACAAAAAAATCATTAATCATTGAGCAATATTCTTAACGAGACACGCGAAAAACATTGCTCTATTCATTTGCACTTTAGGGTTAGCTCAATTCCTTTCTCTTCTGGCTAATTCAAAATGAAGAAGTCCCTCTTCAATTAGAGAATTAAAGTCCCTAGAGTCTAGAAGGAGAGAGATTCAGAGAGCAAAAGCTTACTTTAAGAGAATTCAGGACAATGAAAGAGACTATGAAGAAAACAAAGCAAAGGAACTAGAGCCTTGAACAGAAGAAATAGTCAGTTACTCTTTAGCCTCTATGCCATTCAGTAAACATGAAGAAATTACTGACAAGAGAAGGAATGATCCCTATTTAAGATTCCTCCACATCTATGCCATTGTTATCTCTTGTTTCTTCACTGGGGGTTTAATTCTCTTCTATTTCCTATACAAAAAAAGTAGAGATCCTAGATATAGATTCTTAGACAGTGCTCTCTCCAAACATGTAATTGAGGGAAAGAAATTTGAGAAATATCTAACTGAGTTAATTAGACAGAAATATGAGTTTGATAGCATTTCCAACCTTCAACATTGTCTAAATAGCACATTTAAAGATACTGCTTTAGCTTCAACCATTCAGACAAAATGTTTCAGAGCTCCATTCTTAAAAACTGCTTTATTCTTCATTCTTTCTCTTTTGACCGGTGGCTTACTTCCTATGTATGTATATTGACTTTCTGCGCAAGACAATATTGAGAGATTTAATAAGTGATGATCAATGAACAGAGTTAGAGAGAGTGGCGGTATTGAGCCATTAGGAAATATATCTAGAACTTGATGGGGGAGAATAATGAAGTTTTTTAGAAGAGCTTGAACAGACCTACATATTTCTGGTCATGTTTCCTCGACAATTAATCTAGCAATAACTTCTTCATTTCTTAAGCCAACTAAAAGTCTTAAGCAGTTAAATTGAGGGTTGTTTTGAATGTTCACTTCTCCATTAGCAAAATGAATGATTAATTTGTTTCTATTGCTTTTGAGCTATACCTTCTTATTGATCTGAAGCCTTCAATATAAATTTGAACTAACAGAATGGCCTTTCTACACTATGGTAGCTAGTTCTTCCTTATTCCTTCTCTTGTTGGGATATCACATTTACCTAGTGATCTAGTAACTAGGTGTTCTAATTAGGCGTATTAGTCTAACTTTCTCCCCTTTTTTGGGGAGAAATATCCTACTGAAATCTTTTAGTGTCATCAGCTTTTCTTTTTTATTCGGAGCCCTCTCTTTATTTCTTGGATTTATCTTCTACAAGGCAACTGGGGCTATTTCTGAATTTGGATTTAAGAATTTCTTTTTAAACTGAGCCTCTGAAGGTAGTGCCCCGAAAGTCTCTGTTTATGCCCCTTTAATCTATACCTTAATTCTGGTAGTTAGTTCAGTTTGAATCACTAACAAAATTGCCTTAAAGCTAGCAAAAAGCCTGATAAAGCTTAAAGAGAATTACAGAAAGGTATTCTGTTTTTCTCTGAAATTAATCTCAATTCTCCCTTCCTTTATAACCTCCTTTATTCTCTTTGAGGCTATTATTCCTGTATTAACCAAGCTCTTTGGATCTCTTTCCAGTTTCTCTCTAATCTGAGTAGTTATATGTTTTTTTTCTATCTTGTTTCCTACTTCCTGTTTAACCTATCTAGAATGATTCAATTCCAGAGAGATAAAGACAATGAACTCAGCTTTATTGAGCTTAGCCTTAGATGATAAACACAGAGAAAAGATTTATCTGAAATGCTCAAAAAAAGTTATCTATCTGAATTGGGTTGCTTCTTTGATAAAGGCTCTAGGAGAAAGTGTTGCTCTAAGTTGATTCCTATCTAGTGATAGATATGATAAGCCTTTTAACTCTTTTTCTAATTTCTTGAGCTCAGAGAGTCATACTATTTCCAGCCTGATCTCTTCTTTTT
>NZ_QKVO01000016.1 GCF_003265155.1 Mycoplasma wenyonii
TATTTTTGACTATTTCTGTATCCTGTATGTTCCCTATTTTGATTATTGGTAATAAATCTCCTTCAATATTTTCTTTAAATTGATCTTTTTCAGAAATGGTTAATCCTCTTTGAAATTCACAAATCTCACCTAATTCAACCCATCTAATGTTTTTTTTCATTTTTCTAAAAAATTATGAAATCTAAATAATTAGTTTTTATTTTCAATTCTCTTATTTATCAGTAAACAAATTTTTAGGAAAATCTAATCCTATTCACAATTACTTATTTAATTCTGATTAGTAACTGATAATTTTTGGAATTTAAGTTTTTAGTCTTTGATTATTTTGATTTCAACCTTCTTTCACGTTTAATCAAGTCTTTTTATTTTGACTTAATTATTCCGCTACTTGTTCGTTCACGACGACAAATAAAGTTGTAGAAAATTTCTCTTTATATCAGGAATTTGATTTTCAATTACTTATTTGATATGTAGATTTAAATACTATTTTTAATTAATCTTTTTTAAGTTCTATTGAAATATCAGAATTACTTGGTCTTCCCCTAAACATTGAATTTGCAGATTCTTTACAAATCATTTCCAATCTTTTTGTATTACTATTTCAATTCTTTCCATTAATAGTACAAGTGCTCAAGTCTATTTGCATTATGTTTTTTATAGGGTTTGATTTTTGTCCAGATTCATCTCATTTGAAAATACTATATTTGGTCACATTTTCTTTCGGGCTATTTCGCCAACTGCAAGGAGGCATGCGGTCACCATTTATTGTTGTATAGTTAGTTGACGATCCTTCTCGTTTCATTAAGAAATATTTATTACTGTTAGAGTTAACGGTACAAAGAATATAACTAGCACTTAAATCTTGACCATCAGCAGATACTGTGAATCCGGAACCAAATTTAAGATTTTCTTGTTCTTCGGCTCCTGTCCCCTTTGTAATTTGAACCAATAATTCCTTTCCTCCGCTTCTTTCTCTCCCAAAAGTTCAATTAAAGTCAGAAAGAGACTTTCGGAAATTTGATGACTTTCTAGTTCTGTGTTGCTGAGAGTCACCTATAGTTCCTCGAGTTTTTTCTCGTCTCGTTACTTTATCGGTAGATCTAAAATTTGAAGCCTCTAAAGAATTTCTTTCTTGTGTAACTTGATCAGAAATTTGTGCTTGTGGTAGGTCGGCAACATTAGCAACTGATTGCCCCCCCCTCGTTAAAGCATAAACTCCATATCCACACCCAGCAACTACAGGAATAATTGATAAACAATAACCTAAAGGATTCATGAATTTTCTACTATTGAACCCTTATTAGAACAGATGTTATTCTTTTTTGATTATTTTTTCCCACTCCATCTTTTTCATTCACTTTTTTATGCTTTCTTTTTTCTTTAGCTAAGTAAAAATAACCCCTCTCTATTTATAAAAAATTAATATATAAATTTCTCTTTCTATCTAAAAAGGATCGAAAAACCAACTTTTTGACTAAAGACCAAATACAAACCCACATACTTGAAAACTTAGAAAAACAAGGCTATTAAGTTGATTTAGCAG
Source organism: Mycoplasma wenyonii (assembly GCF_003265155.1). Classification (GTDB taxonomy): domain Bacteria; phylum Bacillota_I; class Bacilli_A; order Mycoplasmatales; family Mycoplasmoidaceae; genus Eperythrozoon_A; species Eperythrozoon_A wenyonii_C. The sequence continues at coordinate 1,544 of NZ_QKVO01000016.1, forward strand.
AAACTAAAGAAGTTAACAATTTCATTATTGTTGAAGATTTAAGAAAGTTTTTAAAAAATTACAGTAATTTCCCTGCAGAATTAGAAAAGAGCATTCCAATTATCACAGGTAATTCTTTTGAACTATTTCATAATTGTCACTTATTGAGGTGAATTAAAACATTTTCAATCAACTTTCAACCACTAGAAAATAATATTTTCAGGGCTATTGGCTATCAAAAAGAAATTGGGAATACTCTAGACCTAATTATTTATATAAATGGAATACCTGTAATTACTTGAAAGATTGGAGATGAAGATGACAATATTGAAAGAATTTATGAACAACTAAATACAGAATGTCATAAATTTCAACAGATATATAGTTTCAATGTTTTTTCTTTAATTTCCAAGGGATTAACAGAGACTAGATATGGAATTCCCTGAGTAAAAAATGAACTTGACGAGCATTGAGGTTGAGAATGAAGAGACTTAGAGGGAAGAGATATTTGTTTTAAGGGAAGTTCCATAGCTTATGTTATTGAGAATTTATTGAACAAAAAAGACTTACTCACCATAATTAAGTACTTCATTTGTGCCCCTAATGATGATTACAGAAAAAAGAAGATTTGTTGATATCAGCAGTTTTATTTGGCCTCTAAATTTGCAAGAGAAATAAATTCTTGCATTAAATCTGGAAAAAAACAAGCTGGCATTCAAAGAGTTGTTCCAAGATCAGGCAGAGCCCATATTCTACTTTTTTTGTGCAAATTACTTATCTCAAAAAAAATGCCTATAGTTATTTTTTTAGATAGGGTAGATGTCCGGTACAAATTATTTGAAACATTTCAAGGTTATAAAAAGTTTTTGAATGTATCAGAAATTTGTGAAATGAGTTCTGGAAAATTTTATAGTCGTTCCTATGACTATGAACAAATTCTTTTTGCCGACATAAACGTTTTAAAAATTATGGATGAGGTAATTTGCCTCGATAAGGTAATTTGTATTTTTTATGAAGTTGGATCTAGAAAGTACACCATAGGAATTAGTCATACAAAAGATATAAGTGGAAAAGAAATCAGTGTAATTCCGAGAATGGAACGATTAAAGATGTATCTCCCAAATGCTATTTTTTTAGAAATTGCTTCCGATACTAAAAAACATTCAACAGATATATTTGGAAAGGTTCATGGAGATGAGTATCAACTTGATGACTTGGTGACAGATGGTATTGCAATGAAATGAGATTATGAAGACAGAAGCCAAATTAGATCTATTTCGGGCTCACAGAGCGATATCTTCGCGGGGGGGGCAGGATGCAAATAGAGAAAAGAACTCAAAGAGTTATTAGAGATATTGTTGAACACTATGAAGAGAGATGCAGAAGAAAAAACACAACAGAAAAGGCAATTGTATTTTTTGGAACTCGTAAGGCCGCTATAGCCGCATATAGAGCACTTAGAGAAATTAGACCAAACTATTTTTCCGAAGAAATTAATGAAGAATCTAAAGTACACTTGATTATGCCTCAGGATGCTAAAGATAAAAAAATCTTTTTAAATTGAAAAGATAAAAAACTTGATTTTTTTTCATTGGTCGGAAATGACACTTGAAGAGAAGAATTGAAAGCTAACTTCTTAAAAGAAAATTCCACATTCAGAATAGCAATTGCAGTTGGACATTTAATAAGAGGATTTTCAAATGATCTATTAGACACAATTTATTTGGACAGATCTCCTCCCGAAACTGTTTTGAGGCAAGTAATTACTAGAGTTAATGGAAGAGCTAAAGGAAAAACAAATGCCTTAATAGTAAGTTACAATTCCACGGCCACAAGAGCGCTGAAGAAATTGTGAAAAGAACAACTGCAGTCTTTGAGTCTAGAGAAGGCTATTTCACAGTAGAATTTGTTTTTTAACCAATTGTTATCTTGAAAGATCTCAAGATATTCTTTTAGAAAAGGTCCTTAATAAGAAAGTATCTATCTCCCCCTCCTGTAACTTAGTTAATTTATATATTTCTTCTTCAAGTGCTTGTTGATATTCAAAAATAGGTTTGCACATATTATTGAACTCTTTAATCTTGGTTTCAGGCAGTAAATCCAGATAACAATTCTTCAGTTCCACTGTACTCACTGTTCTTTTTGAGGTGATTGAAGGAATACTTTTAATTAAGTTGTTGAAATTTTCTCTCAATAATCAATAACTATAGGGAATTCTTAAAGCTTCGTGAGGAGTCAAAACAATGAAATGGGAACTAGAAGCAAATCCTACACAACCAACCCAGAGATTTAATATGTGTTTTTGTTCATCATCTTCGTATACTTTTGCGGAAAGAAGGAGTTTATCTGATTCACAAAAGTCGCAATTGCATAACTCACAACTTTCAACAATTAGTTTTTTAAAACTTGAAAAAATAAATTTACCTAATTGATTTTGTAAATCCTGAAGCTTAGGGACAGATAATCCTGTTTTCTTTTCGATAGAAAATAGTTCTTTAAAGTTTTTAGTTATTAATTTTTCATCCTTAGATAGGAAATAAAAATAATTCTTCATTCATTCATCTAACTCCCGACAAATAGATTGTTTTACTTCTATTAATTCTTGTAAAGCTTTCTTCTTTTCTAGTATTTCTTGTTGAGCTTTTAAGGAAGGGATATTGAGAAATAGGTTTTTTTCAAGACTTTCTCAGGAAATTTGATTATTCCTAGAAAACTTAAAAGTTAGAAAAGCTAATTTATCATCAAATCTTTGATCTTGAATTAATAATTCCAAAAAATCTCTATTCAAGATCTCACTTTTTGTTCTAAATACAAAAAAGCTGTTGCTTGTAAGGGCAGTCTCTTTTTTTCTGTAAATAGCTACTGAAAACTTTTTACTACTTTTATTGACATTATTAAGATTGGCCACAAAATCTCCCTCTTCCACCTTTAAATAATTACTACTTCTAATTACATCAATATTCTTGGATTTCAAAATAAGCATTTGTTTGTCTGCACTCGGAACTATTAGTTTCAAAGATGAATCTTGAGGACTGATTGTTCTATTTCTTACAACATATTCACCAAAAGACTTCAGTGCGAACTTAGAAAGGGGTTTTTCTTTCTCTTTTCTCTTATCAGCTTGTAAAACAGACTTTTGCCTTTGATATTTAGATTCAGGGATATAGTTGTTTTTTTGATCTTGTAAATTGGGTTTAATTATCTGAATATCTGGAATAGGACTTTTATTTACTTGAGGAGGAGTGTAGTTGTAATTGAATGTATAGCTAGATGTTTTGGGAGATGCTTGATAGGATTTTTGAGGAGAATTTACCTTGAAAACATCGGAATTAATTGTTTTTGAGGAATGTAGTTGATTAGGTTTAATTTTTTGAATATCTTGGGTAGGACTTTTATTTACTTGAGGGGGAGTGTAATTGTAATTAAATGTATAGTTAGATGTTTTTTGAGATGTTTGGGAGGATTTTGAGGAATATATTTGATCCGGCCTTAAAGAATTTTTTGTTCGTTCTGTTTCGGTTGTATAGTGGTATGAATGTTTTTTGGCATAATTAGGAATTTGCTCGGGAAATTTAATAATTCTTTCTGATTGAGATTCTTCAATTTCTTTAACTTCAATAATTGGCTCTGCAAATAAATTTTTTTTATTTTTAAAAAAATTGATTAATTTATCCTTTAAGCCCAATGGAAACTAGGATTTCTTAGTAAAAAGCTTTAAAACATTCTCTCTCTTTTCCTCCTCCTTCTTAAAAAGAATCAATAAATTTTCTTCAATTTCTTTTCTTCTTACTTCTCACTCTAAAACTTGCTCTAATTCTTTATTTGAGTTATCTGACACATATTGGTCTTGAAACAAGGAGAAATCAGCCGCTTTGATTTCCTCCAAAGTGACACTTTTGTAACTTATCTTTTCATTTTCATTTATTTCTTGTATTGAAAATTCGTATCTTCAGTCCTGTAAAGTCTTAACAATTTTTTCAATATCTTTCAAGGATAGTTGTAAATCGCCACTAACTCTAACCCCCACACCCTTTCTAGCATCAATAAATAAGACTTCTTGTGTTCTATTTCTGCAAGTTTTCGCTTGATCGCCAACTATAATTGTCTTTTTCGCTTTATTCTTATTGATTACAAGAATAGAGAGTTGAATGTCGTCATTATAGACTAGCCTTTTTGGTAGCAATATAACTGCTTCTATTAAACCATTCTCTATTATTCTTTGTCTTATCCTCTTTTCATCTCCACCGCCATGCAAAGCCCTTTGAGGTATTAAAACAGTTGCTATACCATGACTTGACAGCTTATTAATTATGTGTAGTATTCAAGCATAATTGGCACTTTTAACAGGGGGGATTCCATACCCTTCTCATCTAACATCGTCAATTAAACCTTCTTCATCCCTTCAATCTGACTGATTTGAAGGAATACTTGCAACAATATAGTCCATCTTCTTTCCAACATGCTGTTCTCTATTAAAAGTACAAGCTGGCTCCCCGAAAAAAGGCTCTATACCATTAATAGCGAAATTAATTTTTGCTAAGCTGTGCATCTCTCAATATCTTTCTTGCCCATAGAAGGAAAAAAGAGATTCAAATTCAGTTTCATCCATATCTTTGTAAGTTTTCTTGATATATTTAGAGGCCTCCAACAAAAGGCTCCCTGTCCCGAAACAAGGATCATAAATTCTTGCCGGCTTATGCTCTATTTCCAATAATGTAACTAATAACTTAGAAGCAGTTAACTGAGTGTGTTTATTTTCTTTTTCTTGCTTTCCGATGATCTGAGCAAATTCATTCAATAATTCTTGAAAGTTATTTATAAATTCTTCCTCTGAATCAGCCTCTTCATAAATCCTTTCAATATCATCCATAATAGTTCTCAGACTACCTTGTTTTAGTCCTGACTGAGTGAAACAATATCTTTTAATAACTCCTATTAAACGATTGTCTTCTTGTTGAATTAACTCAAAGGCCTTATCTAAACAAACCCCAAGATTAGACTCTTGTGATTGTTGAAGTATTTCTGATCATCTAGCTTCTTTCGGGAGGTAAGTTACATTTTTTTCAAAATAAGAGTCACTGTCTTCTAGATCATCTTCTCTCCCCTCCGTTATTAGATATTCTCTTTGTTTTTCAAATCTACCATTTAAGTGTCTCAGTAGAAATAAGCTATTAAGAATCCGGCCGTACTCAAAGCTCACTAAAGACCCTTGATAATTCATTAATTTTTTGAATCATTGGTTACTACTTAACTTTTTTGACATTTAGAAATTATTTCATTTCTTCATTGACTTTCCTTTATTCTTCTTGCGGGAAATTCTTAAAGATAAACAATAAATTCTCACAAGTTTCTTTGATTACCTTTGAAGTTTCATAAGGACTCTCTTCTTCTAAAAAGTACTTTGGAGGCCAATTATTTTTAATAAGTAGAGTTTTTCAAACTTGTTTAAGCTTGATCTTTACAGTAGTTTTCTTATCCCAATCAATGAAGTTTGTGTATTCATCACCTTTTTCTTTCAGTCCTTTTGCCAAGTCATTCATTTTTTCCTCTTCAAATTCAAATTGATATTTGTTTTTTATAGGTATTAAAACTTTGTTACAGATTAAATTGCTTCTCCATTCTTCTCTTCTTCTAGCCTGATCTTCCTTTGAAAAAGACTCTATTTCTTTTTCTAATTCCTGTATCTCTTTCTGTATTTCCCTCCTTTCTAATTCATCTCAAGCTGAGTTATGTTTTTCTATCAGGGCTTTTAGTCTCTCAGCCATTGTTTTTCCTTGTTCTCCTTTCTCTTGCAAATCATTAATTTTTTGTATTCACCGTTCCTCCATTTTTGTCAAATGTTCTGCTCGTTCATCATTTCAAGGAAGAGAAGCCTCTTCTTTCTTGTCATAGTAATTCACATGCAGGTTAATAGCATCATCTTGACTGTTTCCTTGAATGGACTGAACTGAAAAAGCTTGTTTCATTAATTCATCAATTTCTTTGACTTTCATTTGAGCTTCTCTAGAAGGATCTCTTCAAATGTTGTAGATAATGTCATAGAGCATTATTTGTTCTATACAAGATTTGTTTTTTTGAAAAGAGTCATAAGACATACATTTGTGATACTTCTTCCTTATATCCTTCAACCTAAGGAATATATCTCTTCTGTACTCATCATCTTGCTTGTCTAGCCAACAAATAGTGTTACTTATATAAATTCTTTTTCCTACTTCATCTGCCTCTAAGAATGCATCAATATCTCATTCGAAAAATTGAGAAAGCCTAACATCAAGAGCTTGTAGTTTTTCCTCTAATTCCATAACAATTTCATCTATATTTACAATTCCTGCACCACCTCCCATGCTCTCCAATGATTCCATCGCATCCCTCAGCTCTCTTTTGAGAGGAACAAAAAAGACCACTAGCCCTTCTTCTTTTTTGTATTCTTTACTTTCATAGCTTCTATTTACTCTTGAAATAGCTTGAATCAATTCGTTATCGCGCATATATTTGTTTAAATACATAGTGTCTAGGGATGGAACATCAAATCCTGTTAATCACATCCCACAAACTATTGCAATTTTGAAATTAGACTTATCTTTCTTAAATTCTCTGGCCAATTTACTATGGCTAACTAATTCATCAACTGTAGCCTTCATCTCTTCGGAATCAGTAGGACTATGGTGTGAAATTACTAGATTAACCATAGCTCTTTCTGGGAACAGAGAATCTTTTTCTTCAAATCATTGCGGTCTTAATGTTTGAAGTATGTTATACATAGTGCGGGCAGCTTCTCTGCTGTCCACCACAATCATCGCCTTACCAGAAGTTTTTTTGTCATTGACTCTTCGCTCATAGTGATCAATAATTTCTTTAGCGATAACCTCTAGTATTTTTGGAGAAGACAAAGTCTTTCTCCATCTGACTCTTCTTTCCTGATCATCTTGAATTTTTTCTGGAGTCATGTTGCCTTGTGCCATCTCTGCATAGATATTGTCTATTTGTTTTGCAATTTCTTCGTTTAATTGCAGTTTGGTTTCCCTTCATTCGGCGATGATCTGTACAGTAAATCCATCTTTTACTGATTGAGGCATGCTGTAAATATCAACAGCCCCTCCGAAAGCATCTAATGTTTGGTCTCTCGGGGTTGCTGTAAAACCAACGTAAGTTGCATTAGGAAGGGATTCGTGCAATAATTGCGCTAAAGCCTTACTTAGCCTTAATTTTTCTCCTACTGTTCTGTATTGACCTCCTCCTAAGTTGTCTTGTGTTCTATGGGCTTCATCAGAAATACATACAAAATTCCATCTACGGGAAAGAACTTCATTAATTACTCTAAATTTTTGAATATTGGTTAAATAGATTCCTCCAGAAGTAGATCCCTTAATGGTCTGCTTCAAGGGATACCTTTCATTATCTATCTTGATAACCTCTTCACATTGCAGATATTCCCTATGATCTCTGAATAACTTACTTAATTGTTCATTTAAGGCTATTCTGTCCGTTATTAGCAAAATAGTTGGTCTTTTTAATTCTGGAGAGGAAAGTAGAAGTTTAGACAAGAAAAGCATTGTGTAACTCTTTCCACAACCAGTAGAACCAAAATAAACTCCTCCTTTTCCATCTCCATTTTGGTCATTCTTACAACGAACTTCAATACTCTTTAATAGTTTGGTGGCTCCAAAATATTGTGGATATCTACAGACAACTTTTTTACTTGGATCAGTATCAGAAAAACAAATAAAAGTGTCTATAATTTCTATGATTCGCCATTTACAGAATAAGCCTCTAACTGTTGCGACCAATATGTTTTTTTGAGGCTGAACAATTTCAGACATTCTTTTTCATTCTTTATAGTCACTATACTCCCCTCAAGAAATACCATATTTGACTTCTCTTAAACCACTACATATAACGCAGAAAGCGTTATATCTAAATAATTCTGGAATTAATTTTGCGTTGTATTCAATAGACTGGAAGGCACTTAATAACAACTCATTTTTACTCTCTCCATCCTGTTTAGGAGTATTGAATTCTCAGACAAACAGAGGCAATCCATTTATGTAAACAATTAAGTCAATTTCATTAGACATTGCATTTTGAAATTCATAGTCAAGATGTGTAGCTTTAAAAGAAATCCGATCAACTATTCTGAAAATATTGTTCTCAAAATTTTTGAAGTCAATGAAATTTATTGGATACGTTTCATCATCTTCTCTCCTTCTATAGGGAAATCCCTCTCTTAATATTTGGAAGAAATATTTATTAAAAGCTTGTAAAGACTTGCTATTGTCTTTGATTTGTTCAAGAATTTCTTGTGCATCTTTTTTGTTGAAGTAATGATGTTTCTCACTAATAAATTCATAAAAATCATCAATTAAGAAAATTTCTTCTGAATTTCTTTGTAACCCCGCGCCTCTAGTGTGAAAATATCCCTCCCCTCCTTCTCCAAGAAATGAGACAACAAGATCTATTAATTCTTGTTTGGTTTTTGGTGGTGATAATAATTCAGACGACAATTTAAGTTACTTGTTGTTTCATTCCTGAAATAATTTCTTTAAAAAGGTGTCACGCACGCGTATGCGCGTAAGGCAAATTTTTTTTGATAAGTAAAAAATTTATTTCGGTAATGTTTTAATCCTAAGACTGAAAGGAAACTACCTTGAATTAACCAATCACCTTTAGACATAAACAAAAAGCAAAGAATAAAAAATCTTTAGTGGTGTAGAACTCTAAAGAGTCTACATAAGCAACAAAGCCCTTGTAATAGAGTTTATAAGTGAAATCGTTAAATTATTTCCATTTTTAAGGAAAATTTCGCGAAATTAATTGAATAACAAACACTGAATATTTAGTTAAAACCCTTTTAATCAAAAAGTAATAAAAAAGTTATCTTTAACTACTGCTTGGAAAATAATTCATCCTGACAACTTACTTCTCTCCATCTGAGACTCTTGTATTGCATATAACATTTCTTTTCTCCACTTGAAGAGAGGATTTTTGATAATCTGATTGTTTAAGTGATTTGTCAAATTCTCTAACTGGAACATCGAAAGATGAGCGAGAGAACCTTACCGGCATATCAGAACGTATATAAGTATTGAAAGTCGTTAAACAACCATTCCCTTTAAAGTATTCAAAGAATGGAAAAGGAAAGGAATTTTTAGATTTGTAATGAATCTTGAAAGTATCTTCTAGAAATTCTTTAGCTTTGTGCAAGCTTGTATCATATTATTTTTTGAATCCAGAACATTCTCTTCCTTCCCAATCTTTTAAAGAGTAGCTCAAATTCACTTTTGGATTATTTTTAGAAGTTAAGCCTTCAATCCTTTCTAAAGAATACTTATCTTTATTAAATAAATAATCACTCTTTTTGAGAATTTTCTTCGACACAATATATCACTTTGTAATTATTATTTGGGCTAGTCAAAAAGACTGTACAAGATTTCTTGTTAATCGATTCAGTTGTCTCCTCTATATCTTGAGATGCCTTTATTGATGAAGAATTATTAACTATCTGAGAAGCTGGAATAGCTATTCCTGTAATTGTAAGAGAGGAAATTAAAAGCTTACTTAATCCACTTGCAAATATAGACACTTCAATTATTCAATATTGTCGTTGATTTTAGGGGAATAAGTTCTATTTCTAATATCTATAAGAACTTTAACTTGAATTGCTTGATTAAATTTAAATTCTTATTCTTCTGGCTCTGCATCCAATAGAAGATAAATGTTTTGCAAGTCTGAGGAATGGGTTAATTTAACAATGGCTCCTGTACTATTGTCATCATCTAAATCTCCTTTGTAATCTCAATTTCCATTAATTGTGGAATTTTCTGTGTTATTGAATTGTGGACTTCAAAACTTAATTTCATACGGATAGTTTTCGTCTGCAGGATCATCTTCTGAAAATTCTGTTTTTACTTTTATTTCTAGTTTTTTAGTTACAGTTAAATCTGTTAAAACAAAAAGCGCTTTTGGAAAAGCCCCTTTTCATTTATTCTGAAAAGATGTGTCTGGTTCTCCGTCTATTCCTACATTTGTACAAGTTACTGAATAATAATCTTGTTCTTTTTGTTCTTGTGATCTGAGAATGCTTGTCATTGAATCATCGAAATCACAATTACCTCGTTCAATTGTTTCAATCTCTTGTTCAACCTCTTCAGTTTTTAAATAGTGTGGTTCTGCTGACTCAATCCCTTCGGGTAAAACAAAATCTTTCGCGGAAGCCTCAGGAATTACCAGAATTGGGGCAGGATTTTCGTTTGGCAAAGATGTTTTTAATGTAGATTGTTCTTCCAAGGTAGCTACATGTGTCATCACTGTATTAGTAGGAACATTGCCTTTTTCAGAAGATGTATTGGAAGAATTTAAGGCTGTTGCAATACCTGTACCAGTAACAGATATTGGTAGAACAAATTTAAAAAATGCTCCAATCATTATTCAGGTTTAAAAATATAAAAGTTTTTAGAAGTTTCTGAATTTACTAGTTCTACTTTGTAAGCAACAATTGTTTCATCATTGTCTTCTTCATCATCTTCACTATCTAACGAGCTACTACCTCATCTTCCAGTTAACGGTGACTTTAAAAACTTATCTCCAGTAAATAAAGTTTGATAAGCTTCTGCTCCTTCTTCAGGATCGCCTTGATCTGTCGCGACAATACTAAATCTGTTTCCTAGTTTGAATCCTTGGCCATTGCCTTGAAGAAGATCGGCGGGGAAAATACCTACTCATTTTTCTACGTCCATATCAGAAAATTCACTATTTTGGCAAGATACTGAAAAGTATGTGACGGAATCAGGGATCTTACTAATAATTTTTGGAGAGTTTTCAACTAATATACAATTTCCATCCTGTTCTTCTTCCCCAGTAAAAGTAGTTCCTGTATCACCGGATAGTACGTTACCACTAGGAGATAATAAAGGAGTTTGTGT
>NZ_QKVO01000017.1 GCF_003265155.1 Mycoplasma wenyonii
ACTACCGCCCCCCCCTAATGCACAAATTGCGATAAGAGCTCTTGAGCCGAAAGACATCTTTTATAAGGAGAATGGCACTTAACTCTTTAATTTTATGAGAATATTGTTTCTTTATATAGATAAAAACGTTTTAGATTAAAGGGGTTCCTAAAAATTAAGAATTATTTTGCGGAAAATAGGAGATAAATGGTATGGGTATCGCCAAATAAGTCTTCAACAGAGACTCTAGTTACTGATTTTCCTGATATATTTTCTGAATCATTTTCTCATTTTCCTACCATAGGAGAAAATAAGAACCCATTTCCTTTAAAGGTGGTTTCATATTTTTCATCTTCGCTTTCATCCTCTTCATCTTCATCTAGGTTTAAAGTTTTTGTGTTTGTCTCTATATTAAATCTCGTTCTCATAGTATGATTTTCATCGTTCAAACGTAATAAATCATTTGGAAATAAGCCTGTTCAATTATTCGAAATTTTCTTCTTAGAATCTTTGGAATTAGTATCTTTACAAAAAACTACTGTGTAATCATCTTCTTTTATTCCTAGGCTCTGAGCAATATTTTCTCCTGCGGTTGCAATAACTTCACAATTTTCTTCAATAGTGTTTTTTACGACGGAAGAAGTGGGGCTTGAAGAAGTTTGTAGTGCAGTTAAATTTTCTGTATTTAAGCCAGAAGAGGTAGAAGTAACAGAACTATTGACATTGGAGTTTATGCTCCCAAATTGACCTGTTTGTCAAAGCGTAAGGGAGGTTATGCCCCCCCCTGCACCAATAGCTCCGGAGATTGAGATAATTGCTCTAAGGCTCACTTAAGAGAATTAAAGGTAAAGACTACCTTTTTCTGAATTTTAAGGGCAATTTTCCTATACTAATCGAGCTCTTAAATTTCTTAATCCAAACTTTCAACTCAACATTTTTGCATTCTCAAAAACCTCTTAATTATCTGTTCATTACTTTTTTGCAACTCAAAAATAGGCTCACAGAAATTATTGAACTTATTAATTAAGGTTTGAGAGGGAAACTTAATTGGATGTAGAGTCAATTTTTCTTTTTTCACTGTCTCAGTTTTAGTAGAGGCTGTAGATTTTCTTAGTATTATTCCAATATTTTCCTTCAATAAATAAAAAAGAAAAGGCACTCCAATATCCTCTTGCGGTTTAATTCCTAGAAACACACAATCAACGCATATGTTATTGAAATTAATTGTTATTTTTTTAATAGCATCTGAACCGCCGTTGTGGCGGAAAATAATGTGCCCCCCCCGAGCATGGTGCATCTACCTCTCCTAAACCCCTCTAGAGTCAATTGTTCAGAAGTTTCACTCACAAATTTGTAATCTTTCCTAGAAATATCTCTTACCTGTAATCAAGGAATTCCGCGCTCCTTACAAAAATATTTCTTTTCTTGTTCTAGATTTCCGCGAGGAGGTCTTCCTCCTCTAATAATGGTGAATAATTCTCCAAAATTCTTAATGGTGTAATCAGTTAATTCATCAAACAAGATATGGAAGTAGGCGGTCATTTGTTTTTCAAATAATTCATTAATTCTCCTCTTTATTTCTATATATCTAGTTACTGTTTGGTATTTATGAACTATTTTTTCTTGCTTGTCTAAAGAAGGGATTGAAATAGAAACTTGAGAAAAGTTTTTTCAAGTTAATTCTCCTCTACATCCTTGTCCCGAAAGATATATTCCCATTAGATCTATTCTTGATGTTTTAAAAATTAGGTTTAAGTATTCAGCTAATAAATTTGGATCTTTAACTTTGAACACATAATATTTGTTAGAACTACTCGCGCCCAAAGGCTGATCTCCAAAATATAAAGCCACAGGGACTCTTTTATCTCTCCCGACACTCATTCCACTCATAACAAAACATCCTTTTTCAACAATCTGTAACTTTCGAAGATCTGTCTTCTTCCCTTTTATTTTTTCTTCAATTAAGTTCTTGTTTATATCAACACCTACAAGAGTTTCGGTAATTAAATCCTTATTTTGTCTTCTTACTAAATCTACTAAGTCTCCTAACTTTGCCATATTATTTAGAAATAAATAATTTTGTTGGTCTTATGTTTTTAATTTTTCAAGACTTCAATTAAATAAAGAGCTTGTTTTTAAAATATCTCTTTTTGGAACGAGAATCAGTTAATATCCTCCTAACTGAAGAGGATATTTAGTAATTAAATGAGCAGGGAGTGAGTGCAAGCTGCAAAAAACATAGTAAGATTCTGGATTTGACAATTAGTGGCGTGTTTCATTGGAATACCAATATTAGTAGCTCTATTAATTAGTTTGTCTCAAAACCCTGCAAGTTTAGCTGGCATAGTTCCTTTATTCGCAATTGCTTATTTAGTCTTAATAATTGCTTATGCCTTAAAGATTGCTAATTTCTTTAAATGTGCCAATTCGGCAGGGGGGGGCAATTCTACAAGCAATAAATTGAAAAATGATCTGAGATCAATGAAAATGGCTTTAGGTTTAGATGTACTGTTTTGCTTTTTTGCACCTATACTAATAATCTTTACTAGGATCTTCTTTTGAGTTATGTACAGATCTCACAAAAAATAGTTTTTTTAGTTCAAATTACTAATAGCTGATAACCTTTCTAGGAAAAGACAAAAATCAAACATTTCTAAAAACTCCTTCTTCATCTAGTTTTTTCTCACCAGTATTCTTTAAGACCAAAACATCTCCTCCATATTTCTCCAACATTTCCTTAGTAATCATTCCCTCTCTATTGATATCTAAAGAAACATCTTCTACAGGATTAACTATGCCTAGTTTCACTAATCTTCCTTTTATTCATCTTCCTAAGATTGTTTCATCGCCGACTGGGGCAAATTGTTTGCCTTTATCTCCTGCAACATGTGCTTTAAATTCATATCCATCATCAGTAATTACATAAAATCACTCTCCTCTTTTTGGATATCCTTTCTGGTTAATAATTTTTCTACTAACAATTATCTGAATTTCTCATCAACTTCTATGTGGACCTCCTTTCCCCCTAGGGGCTCCGTAACAAGCATTTAAATTCGATTTTGTGTAGTTAGATCTCAAGGGACTGAATCTATTTCTATAAAAAGGAACTTTCAGGGGAAGATGGAAAACATATCTAGGGTTGGATTCCTGTAATTTTTGAACTATAGCTACTTTTTTAGTCTCAATTGGATCAATATTTGGTATAGTTTCTCCTTTTTCACTAATTATTTGGATATTGTTCAAAAAAGAAATATTTTCTGAACAATCTTTCTGTTTTATCTGTTCAATGTGAGCTGAAATTTGCTTCAATATCTTCTTATTTCTGAATAAAGTAGCTAATTCATATTGTCTTTGATTCTCCTTCTTTTCGCCCAAAAAACTAAAGTTAGCGGAACCTAGAATAGCGGAAAAAAATTTTTTGTTCTTATAAAAGCAATAGAGCTTACCGTGATATTTAAACGAATGTATTACTCTAATTTCTCCAACTTTTAATGCGCATCATTTCTTGTTTAATTCAATAACTAATTCATACAGAGTTTTAGGAAAGCCTTCAAAATAATACATTCCTAGAATAAGACAAATATTTTTAAGTCCTTTTTGAAAAATTAATGTATCTAATTTTTCTAGAGAAGCTTTAGAACAATATCCTACCAAAATATCCAAAGCATTTGATTTATCTAACTGTTCATAAAAACAATCTACTATAGTTACTTGATCTTTTTCTGTTAAAAGTGGAGAAATGCTAGTTAATAAGAGAGAATCTTTGCTCACATTAACTATTTAAAGGCTCAAGGAGGGAGGTATAGAAGGATATTTAATTCCTGCAAAGCACTTAAGTATGGTTTCAAAAATTATTTTTGCTCCTTGGCAAGGAACTGCCATTCCTATTTGCTTTCTAACACTAGTTCTATTACCGACAAAAACAAAATCATCTGGAAAGGTTTGAAGTCTTGCTCTCTCTCTATTAGTAAGGGCTCTTGGTTCTGCTCAATGATACACATGTGATCCTCCTCCTCCACTTCCGATAATGGTATAGGAAGGGTTTTTAGGATCTAGTTTTCTATAAGTAAGACTAAAACGAGCTCCTTTTACTTTCAATTGAAGACGTAAAGGTAAATCTTCTGAAAAAACATTTTTACCAGGGGAAATATGCTTTAATCTTTCTTCAACCAAAGAGGAATGTTTTGGAATTTCATGATTGCAAGCATTAGAAGGAATTGGGGGATTTTCTAAAGCAAACTTACAGCTATTATCAATATTTTCAAAAGGTTCACAAGAGGGAATTAAATATTTGACATCAATATCCTTTCTTATTCCAACCACAATCAATCTATGTCGAGATTGAGGGATACCATAGTCTTCAAATTTAAAAAGGTGGGGAGTGAGTGAATAGCCAGCTTCCTCTAATTCTCTCATTATTTTCTTGAAAACAGCACCCCTTTTCATAGAAATCAATCCAGGAACATTTTCAGCAACAAATCACTTGGGCTTAAAATGCTTGAGAGCTTTAACAGCATAGGCATATAGGCCACCAAACTGTCCTTCCAATCCTTTCTGCTTTCCTACTTGACTGAAATCATTACAGGGGAAACCAAACACTAAAACATCTATTGGTTCTAACTTTTCTATATCTAAAGTCTTTATATCTTCTTGATAGACAGTATCTCGGGAGTTGGGGCAAATGTTGTTTCTATAAGTTTCACAAGTATCTTTATCAAAATCACTAGCCCATCTATGCTGAATCTTTAATTCTTCAGATCCAATATCTGCATTTATTGCTCCTCAAGCTAATCCTCCTGGGCCGCAAAAAAGTTCTCCCATCCAAAATGGCATTGTTAACTAACTATTAAATAACTTATTTAATTATTCTTTTGAAAAAGATGAAAATAACTTAAATTTGGTAACAAAATATGCATTGAACAATTAATCACAATAAATTTCTCTACTAAAGGGCGATTTCATAGAATTTGGAGGGAAGTATTAAATTAAGCAAATAATAGGAATAAATAGCCATGCTGGACAGAGAAGGTTATTTATTCTCCATGTCTGGGGGTTGGAAAAAGATATTAAAGAGAGGTCCTTATAAATATAGAATCTCAAATCTTGCTGTTAGAGTTAAGACTGAATGAAGGGATTGGGATCCAAAAGATCTTTATTACAGAAAACCTGAAAAAGCTTGATTCTGACAACAAATTGATTGAGAAGAAACACTTTCCCCTTTAATGAGGCGATTAAGAGATATAAGACGTCGTTTTCAAAGAATAAGGCCAGCTCCAGAAAGCTTTTTTGCTTAATTTAATTCAGTTTTTTAATCCTAAATAGAACAAATTATTAATCTCTTCATCTAAAAATTTTTTAGACACAATTTTTTCTTATATATACAAAGAGAGACAGCGTTAGTAAAGGTTTTAAGAAATTAAATTGAAAATTCTGTCTTAAAAAAATGCTACTAAAAACTTAAAAATTACTACTTTTTACTCGATTTTGGGAAAATTGCTTTCGGTTTAAAATCTTCTGTTCACTTCAAATTAAGTCCTTGAACTAGTTTTATTTCACATTCTTCTTTATTCTCGTTACTCTTATCAGTACACCGTTTCTGATCGACTTCAACTTTTAGTATAGTTGAACCGCTATGACCTTCTTTCTCGGCAGAAACAGTTACTTCCCTACCTCTATCGCTTAATTCTCTCTCAATCTTTTTGTCTTGACACGTAATTGCTTGATAATTACTGTCACTGAAAGCACTACCTTCCTGAGGAACGTTTAATTTTACCTCCATATTATCTCCAAAACGGAGTTTCCAATTAGATAACTTGTTATCTTCCTGAACTCCTAAACCCCATACAATTTTCTCACCACCATTAACATCGACAACTTTGAAGGTTACCTTGTCCTTCGCTGACTCTTTCGTTCAATCTTTTTCCCCCTCTTCGCTTACGACTAAATAGACCTTGTAATTCCTTTCGTGTTCATTACAACCCAAGACTGGATCTGTGACACTTAACTTTTCTGGAGAATAAATTATTTTTGATACGGAAGATATTGAGTTTGTATCAAGAAATGCAAATGATAAAGGGGCATAAACTCCGGCCATAAATCCACAAGTAACAATTAAAGAGGAAAGGAAAGGGATAAGAGCCATTAGATTAATTTAATCAACCTTTTAATATTCTTTAGGCTTTGAAAACAATTAATTTTAATAAGAGTAATACAAAGTCCTTTCCTGAAAAGATTTTACTGATCCTTTTTATAGTGTCTAAAAATCTTTTCATTTTTTAGTATTTTTTAAATCTTAAGAACGATTCCTTCTTCTTTACTTTGAATCTTTAAAAACTAGAAAATTTAATAACGAAACAAGTAAATGAATACTAAATCTCTTACTCTATTCTCTGGACTGGGCTTAACTGGATTGTCTCCCTTGCTATTTTTCGCTGGCTCAATATTTCCTAATTCGGGGGGGATTCCATAAAAACAAGAAATTAATAACTAATTCACCTGAATCACACAACTGGTTTGAAATATCTCAATTTAGTTCTATAGATTTTCCAGAAGTAACTCCAAGGGTTCCACAAAAAACCATACAACTCTCGAGAAGCCTAGACAATGTCGCTCTTCCCATTCCGAGACAGGTCGTAACTCAAAGATCAATGAGGAAAGTGGATCTAATTCCAGTGACAAATAAATTAATCCCAGAAATAAACCCCAAAACTATTTCTGTTACTGAATTTCTTAAAGATTTCTATTCAGATGCAGAGATCAATGACTCAAGTAATCCCCTAACCATTATTGCTAAATGGGATGAATGAGCATTCATAATTCTTCAATGAGATACTAAATGTCAATATTTCAGGCAGTTGAACAAAAACATTGGATTACACATAAACAGTAAAGGTTTGTTTACTATTGGGACAAAGTATGACTCTCAAAGATGACTCGACTCCAATAAGCCAAATTGCTCTAACTTCAATGGTTTTTGATGACAGGAATGAAATACTTGATGAAGAACAAGAAGTTATCTAGGAGTTTCGGATCAAGAGATAGGAAAGAATAAATTGACTAAAGCCAACTGTTCTAAATATCCAGTGGTTGTTATAGAGAAAGAAGATGAAATACCTTATTTCTATTCAATTTCTAAAGAGCCGCACTTAACTCCAGACTCAGAAGTAATTACCTCTAGAAATATATATTGAGATAATCAAACTAAGACTTTTGTGGGTCAAAGAGACTTTCCAAGAAAAAGAAAAAACTTATATTTCATTAAAAATTATGGAGATTATTCTCAGTTTGTGGAAACAATACCCAGTAAATAAGATAATTCAAGCCCCTTTTTAACCTAGCTTATGTCTTATACAGTTCGACTACTGGCTTTAGCTCTAGCTGGCGCAGGGGGTGTAACTGGTATCACAATCCCACTAACCCACAAATACTTAGGGTCTAATACTAAACAACAAAGAATCAATAAAGAAGAACAAGTGAAACAATTCCTATCAGATAAATATTGCTATACCTTAGTCAAAAGTAAGCTCGGAGATCAAATAATAGTCTGTCAAGCTAATACAAAGAAGGGGGATCTCCTTTTTTATCTGCTTAGTGAAACACAAGAATACTCCTTCAAAGAGCGAATAAAGACATTAACCACTTTTGCAGGCTTTAATGAAGTTACTACAACAATGAACTTGCAGTACAGAGATATTAATGCTACTTCAACCCTTTCAGGATTTGAAAAAGATAATGGCTTAGAAAATCTAAATGGTATTCCTCTATCTTGTGTCTGCAAATCATTTGAGGAAGGAAAAGGGTTTTGGGATGAAGGTAAAGCCTTTATGTTATGTGAAGGAAATATCAAAAAAGAAGTAACAAAGTTTGAGTTTCCTTCGCCAAAACAACCACTAAGTTAAGTCTCTTAATCAACCATTTTCAAGCCAATTTGTGGCTTAAATTAAAGTAAAAGAGTTATGTCTACAATGCTAGAGGCTAGGGAGTTAAGAGCTGGGCAAACTATTCTCTACAAAGGTGAACCTCATTTAGTTCTTGATCACTCCTTCAATAAGACAGCTATGAGAGGAGGGATAGTTAAATGCAAACTTAAAAACCTCTACACTAAAGCTATCTTCATTGAAGAACTTTCTAACCAAAGATTAGAAAGAGCTAACCTAAGTAAACAAGAAGTAATATTCACTCACAGAGAAAAAGATTTACTTAAATTCTGTGATGTACAAACTTATGAAGAATATGTACTCTCTGTGGAAGAATATCAATGAGCTAGTAACTTTCTAGAAGAAGGAATTACCCTTCAACTAGTATGATTCCAAACTAACTTAATTGACTTTGTCTTACCGGAAAAAGTTCACTTAACCATAGTTGACTTAACTCCAGTCAATAGTGAAGTGCAAAAAGCTCAGTTTGCTTCTGGGCATGAGGCCCTAATTCCCCTTTTCTGTAAGGTGGGGGATAAAGTTTTTATTTCTACTGAAAATGGAAAGTACCACTCAAAATAGAACACTATTCCCCTTATCAATTCTTTTCTTTCCCTTTATTGTTCTATTCTTTTTAGGTTTTTCACTTCACTCCTGAAAGAATAGATTTGGTTACAAAGGAAATAGAGACTATTCTTCTAGATTTTTCTTCTTTAAGAGGTTTCATTGAGCGATCTCACAACTAGCTTTTAGGAAAGAAGTATTAGAGAGTTACAACTTATTAACTAGAAAAGATACCTTTGCTTGTATATATTGCAAGAGAATTAATTGAGCTTCATTGTCTCTTGCCTTCTTACTTTCTAATTACTATCAAAAGACATATCAAAAAGCAAGAGCCTTTAAGTTCTGTGTTATCTCAGAATCTAAACCTAATTGATGAGTACTACTCTCTTCTTTAGAACCTTTGACTCAAATGCCAGACTCTAAGTTTCTGAAAGAATTTGACTGCCCAATTATTTGTCTCTCTACTTCTATTGCCAAATTAAAGGAATTAACCCTTAAATCCTATAAATCTATAGTTTTTTTTAGATTTGAGAAATTTTTCTCTTGAAAAACTGGTTTTTTAAATACTTTTAGAGTTGTTGGGATGCTTAGCTCTAATGAATTGTTGAGAAATGTTGGGAAATCTGAACTTAAGCTAACTCAAATACTAGAAAGTCTTTAGCTAGTCAATAAAATTGATTTACTAATTCTTCATTGGGATGGAGGCTTTTTCTTTAATTGCAAAAGCTTTAATAGCTGTTGTGGGAGTAGGTTCTGTGGTTGTTGCTCCTACTGTCTTATCCTTGAATGCCCCCCCCGAATCCATAACAATAAGTAACTTCCCGCAAACTGATAAAGATCAATATAAAGATAAATGTCAAATAATGGTTAAAGATACAAAAGACAAAAAATATCTTTTAGTTTGTGATTCTTCTGGAATGAAAAGTGAGCTAACTTTTTATTTTTTTGAACAG
>NZ_QKVO01000018.1 GCF_003265155.1 Mycoplasma wenyonii
TTTCAGGAGATGTCTCTAAGTTAACTGAGAGGGATTTAACAGAATCTTTAGATAGATCTAGTTGTGATTGATCTTTAGATGTTTTGTCGTCATCTAACTTAATGTCTGTTTGATCTTGTTGTAACTGTTTACTCGCGCTAAATGCCCCCCCGCGCTCTAAAACTGCCTAAAGAACCTAAAAGATCTAAGGCTATGTTCTAAATTAGGCAGAACCGCTCCATTTAAGCCAAGAAAACCTATTCCTCCTAGAGCTAACTTACACCTCTTATTCACCTCAAGATTATTTCCTGAAATACTAAGGATTTTATTTAGATAGTTGTCCCATTCACTCAAGTAATTTAAAACCTACACGGAGTTGAATAGATCCTGAGGAATTATCTTTGGTTTCAGAAAGTTGTCTTTCTAGAGAGTCAAAGTGCTCTGAATGTCGGGCAGTTCAGCCACTCCATAATCTCCGTTCTCTTCGTATCTCAGCTAATTGTTGTTCAGCTATTTGCTCTTTACTATTCACACTCTCTAAATCTTCTTGAAATTTCTTTTTATCTTCATAGAAAGCACTAAAAGGATTGTTCTGATTCAATTACTTTCATTTGTTTTTTCTAATAATTTCATGGCTCATTCTTGTATTGTTTTTATTTCATTGCAAAATTCTTAAAGATCTCATGACAGTTTGTACAGAAGGAGCTTTCCTTGATGCTTGATTTTCTGAAATATCTATAGTATCGGGAGAGAACTCACTTAATTCTTGAGCAAAACCATTTTTTTGAGTATTCATGGCTGAAAGAAATTCATAGAACTTTAGCAAACTTTCTCTTTCTTCTCAGCTTAATGATTGAACATTAGTTTCTGATTTAGTTCATTGCTCAATAACCCCTCTCGCCCTTTGAAAGTCACTTAATAATCTTTGTTTATCCCCTTTTTTGTTTTCCAAATGTTTATCCTCTAAGCAGTCATATTCTTTGTTAGTTTTTTCTGAATTAAATCTACTGTCTCCTACTTAGTGATTTCTTTAAAAATGGTCTTAATTGAATTGATATAGTCACTGTTTTTGTCTTTGGCTAAGTCCAAATCTTTTAAGTCTAGAGATTGTTTGCTTTCAAATTTGAGTTCTGCAGATTTCAGCGTCTTCGCTTCAAGCGTTAATTCAGAAAAAAGCAGTTAATAAATCTCTATCAACACCTAACTGTTTATGATTTACCTTTATTTCCCGAGTAGACTTGAATGCCCCCCCCGAGCCCAATCAATCTAAAGACCTTAAAAGATTAAGACTACTCTCTAAGTTGGGTATTACTGCTCCATCTAATCCAAGGAAAACTATTCCACCAATAACTCACTTGACCCTTTTATTCAAAAGGTCACGGAAATATTAATTAAGAATTTTATTTTGGGAGTACTACTTAATCTATTACCAGTAACCCCTAAAAGATAATTAAAAAACCTTAGGAAATTAGATTTAACTTAATTAACAAAATCTTTAAAAACAAAAATATCTTCAGAAGAAAAGTTGTAAATAATATTTTTCAGTAATTTTTAATTTAAGTTAGTTGGCTTTAATTTCTTTTTCTTTAAAAAATTATCCTATTAATTTAATTGACCCATATGTTGAAGTAATTTTTCTGCAATTTTTATCACTACATGTTTTTGAGGGTAATTAGTAGTTTTTAGATTTTGAAAAAAAGAAATTCTACTTTGGAGTTGTTGCGTTCGCCGAGTATCTCAGTTCATTTGACCTTGAAGGACACGAATTTGCCCATCTATTTTAGTAATCATTTGATTTACAAATTGAATGTCCCTATTAAATTCATCCTCAGTATCGTAAAAATTTGCATAAGGATTGTTTTCTCATGAACCTCAATTATTAAAAAAAGCTCCTCCATAAGGACCTTTATTTTTTTCCAACATAATGAAATCCCGCTCCCAACCTAATCAATCAAGAGATTTAGAAGTTTTTTGTAAGTCATGGGTTTCCTTTCTCCCCTCACTCTTTGTAGCTATTGGCATATCAAATTCTTTGAATTTTTGAAAAAGATTCTTTTTAGATTCCTGTAATTTAATAAACACCTGATACATCGTTTTCAAATTTTGTTTTTCTTCTTTTTTTAAGGCGGGAACGGAATTATTATCTGTTCGTTTTAGGAGTGCATTTTTCACTGTTGTTCATTTACTAATTACATTTTGTTTTACTTTTTTAAACGTAGATAAATGTTGCTCATGCTTCCCTAGATTTTTAACTAGATTGTCAAATTCTTGTTTTGCACTTTGCTCTATACCAGTAACTTTTTCTTCTCTTTCTATCTCCCGAAAAATCTCTGAAATATTGTCTTCCAAATCATAATTAAAGAGCTCTTGAGGTATATCTTTCTGTAACTTTTTATCTTCTAGATCTAATTTGACCTCTGATATTTTATTTGATTGTCGAAAAGTTATTGATATTTGCGACTTCTTTTTCTCTGACGTACTTTGCAATAAATTCTTTTCCCCCCCCGCGCCTTTACTTCATTAATTCAGAGACTGCCCCCCCCTTGAGAGATTTCTTCCAACGGCTTAAAGATATCTAAATTAATCTCTATAGCGGGCAGAATTGATCCATTTATTGCCAAAAAGCTTAATCCTCCAAGCCCTAGCTTTAATCTCTTAGTCAATTAAATATAAGAACTTTTTGAGACTAACTCTCTTTATTAATAAATTATTCACTTAAAAACTTATTTCTAAGTACCTTTTTAATAACTAATAATTTTTGAAATCTAACCTTTTAGTTCTTGATCATTTTGATTCCATCCTTCTCTTGTACTTAATCAAGTAGTTACTCCATTTTTTAGAACATAAGTTTCTAGTTGTTTTTTGTAATAGTTCTTTTGTCCTTTAACACCTAGTATTAAGTCATATGGATCAGTCTTCATTCCTTCTCTTTTTTCCGTGGTACCAATACTTCTGAAAGGTTGTGCTCAAGTAGAGTTCCCTCCTGAAATAGCAACTATTCCAACAGCATTGTTTTCTCCATCAACATATAGACTTCCTGAGCCTCCGGATTCTACTGGACTATGTTCTAAGCGATAAAGATGTCCAAACATTCTATATGCAACCCCTTGTCATTTAAATTCATCTATTCGAATATTGTCAGCTTTAGTGAATCCCCCTATAGTAGAAGCTAAAGTTTTTTTCTCATCTCAATTTGTTGTATAAGTTCATTGATCTTTTGCACCCTTACTATAACCCAAGGTGTAGTAGTTTTTGTTTTCTCTTTGAAAAGCTCTTCAAAGCTCTTCCTCACCCTTTGTTTCATATTTCTTCTCTATAGGCGGACTAAATACATTAATAACATCTTTAGATCCATTTTTATATCTTTCTTTATTTGCAAAGTTATTAGTTACTTTTTTTGCAACTTCTTCATTCTTGAAATTAACTTCTAGAACTGCAAAGTCAACAAAGTGATTTTTTCCGCCAATCTCTTTATCCATGAAATCAAATGCAGCAAAGAATAACTTAGGCTCTTCCATCTCTCCAAGGGAGATACCTCCTTGTTCAACTTTTCTGTCTGCCACATTATCTTGTTGTGATAGGTTTAAGTCAATGTGACCTGCTTTATGTGTTGCCCAGCAAGTATCTCTTACTGGGCCTTGATAATTCTTTCAACTTTCATATCTTGCTGGATATTTCTCTCTAAGATGCCGAGTAAATTCATCTCAGACAGGCAAAGACTGTTTATAAGGATTAGTTGAAAAAGCCAGTCTCTGAATTACGTGTGCGTTTGTTGCAATATATCACTTTGTAGGATATGTACCATCTTTAGGTATTTGATAGTCTAGTATTCAACCTGTCCCTCAACCACAAGGCATCCAGATTTTGAATGAATAATCATTTAGTATTTCATATATTCTCTTTGCTTCTTCTCTATTCTTTTTCTGTATTTCAGGAGTATATTTATGGCCTCAATAATAGAATGTCTTGTTTGGATCCATTTGGGACTCATCATCTGTGAATCTTTCTCCCTCTGAAGCTACTGTGTAAGTTGGAGAACTATAAGGTTCTGTTACGGCAAAATGTTTTATTTCTTGGGTTTCAGGTAAGTCCTGATAAGTATCTTTGTATGCCTCTTGTGCTACTTGAAAAGTATCTGAAAGATTATCCGAATGGGAAAGTGTAGTTATTCCTGACTCGGGGGGGGCAATGATTCTCTCTCCAGTTACTAACTTTTTAAGTCCAACAATAGATCCAATTATTGTTGAAATTAAAACAGTTCCGCCCTTTCAGGTAATAGTAGCCATAATTCCTACCTAATTATTATCTGTTCTAAGAACCTTATTTTATAGCTGATAAAGAGCTTTTTGTTTTATGTTCTCAGTTTCTTGCACTTAATCAAGTTCTCTTTCCATATTTAGTTATGTATCTTTCTACCTGTTGTTTATAAGAAGAGTATTGATTTTCGGAACCAAGAATTAAGTCATATTTTGGAGAAAAGAGTACACCATCCTTTCTTATTTCATTACTTCTAAGAGGAACAATGCCAGAATGTTTTGAATCTACTCATTCAGCTAATCTTTTAACTCCCAATACATTTCCATCACCATCTGTATATAGACTTCCAGAACTTCCCCCTTCCATTGCAAATTTATTTATTCAATAAAGATGTCCTATTTCACTTAAGTCTTTTCCATCTCATTTAGTCTTTAGAGAAGGAAATTTGTCTTCTAATTTCTTCGCATCTACATATCCTCTAATTCTTTCTCCAGTTAGGTAATACATTTCCTTAGTTAAATTAGATGCTTCAGCTGTTTTTTCATCAAAGCTAACTGCAGGTATATATTTGTTTTTTAGAGTATGTGGATAAGCAACACTATAAAAGTTGTTATCTACATCACTTAATTTATCTAAAGAATATCTAGAATCAAGCGGTTTACTGAATATATTTATTGCATTCGTACTATCTACCTTATATTTCTCAGCAAAATTATTAGTTAATTCTTTGGCAGTCTGTTGATCGTTAAATTCAATCTCTAATACCGCAAAGTCTCTGTAATGATACTCGGGTATTCCTTGATAGGAGTTTCTTTTTAGGAAGTTATAAGGCATATAGAATAATCTAGGTTCCTTCATTTTTCGGGAGTGAATCAAACCATATTCTTGTTTAAATTTCTCTCCAGTTTCTGGCTTTGAAAGACCTAATTCTAGATAGCCATACTTTCTTACTGCATCGCAACTTTCAGCGGTTCATAACTCAACCTTGGAATAATCTCTATCTTTATTTATTCATCGAAGCCTGTTTGTTTCACCGGCGTAATAAGGGAGTTTTTGTTCATATGGATTTTCAGCAAATCTAAAGGAGTTAACTACATGAGCATTTGTTCCTATGTATCAGGTTGTAGGATATTCTCCTTCTTTATCGGGAAGTTGATAGTCTAATATCCATCCAGTTCCAATTCCGCACGGAAAGAAAAGTTTAAATGTATAGTCTTTTAGTCTATTTAGAGACTCTTTAGCTTCTTTTCTTACATCCTCTTTTCTCCTTGAATATATGAGTTCATCATTGTCTGTAAATTGTGATTCATTTTCTTGTTGTATTTGTAATGTGTTTTGAAGGAATCTTATATCTATAGGGTTTGAAGTTTTTATTGTTTGTTCTTGACTAGCTAAACCAATGGAAGGAACTTGTATGTCTATTTGTGGGGGGGGGCAATGGATTGTTTTTAGTTATTAATTCTTTAAGTCCGAAAGCAGAACCAGTTAAGGAAGAAATTCCAAAAACTCATGCTTTTAAGCTATTAGAAGACATAAACTATCCTTTCCTTAATTTTCTCAAATTTGTTGTTGAGATATAAAAGTATCTTTTTAGATTTAGAGAAAAATTAGTTTTTCTTTGGAGCTACTCATTTACCTCTTCTACTTAATCAAGTCTCTCCGCCATTTGAAAGAATTCATTTTTCAACTTGTTGCTTGTAAGAGTTATTTTGTCCTTCTGCTCCCAAAATCAGGTCATATTTAGGAGTATTTATTCCTAATTCTTCATCCTTTACTCCATCGCTTCTAAGTGGTTCTGCTCAGGAAAACATACCTCCAGTGCCATAAGGGTTTTGAGAAGTTTGACCAGTTACTGCAACCGCTACCCCATTCCCATCAACAAACACACCTCCGGATGATCCGGGTCCTACTGCATTACCTAGCAGTTGATAGTAATGTCCAAATTTGTGATAAACATCTCCCTGTCACTTGAATCCTTTTCTCCAATCTTCTCAATGTTTTCTTGCTTGAACAAATCCTTTGTACTTATTTTTGTTTCGTTCATTCATTTCAAAACCATGAGCCACTAAATGAGATGCAATGGCATTATTTTTATCTCAGTTAATGGTTTGTTCTCATTTATCTTTTCCTGGAACTTTAGGGTAAGAAAGAATGTAGTAGTTATCTTTAGCTTTTCATAATTCTTCTTTTGATTGATACTTACTTTCTATTGGCTTACCAAACAAATTAATAGCATCTTGTAGATTGTTTTCATATTTAGTTGCAAAATTTCTTGTTACTCTCTGTGCAATTTCTTCGCTATTAAATTCAATTTCCATTACTGAAAAATCAGAGAAATGATCTCCATAAGTTTTTTTATCTAAGAAATTAAAAGCAGAGAAGAACAATTTAGGTTCTTTCATTTCACCAAGAGCAACTCCTCCCACATCTGAACGATTATTCTCTCCGGTGGAATGATGTGAAAGATTTAAGTCTATATGACCTACTGTATCTACCGCTCAACAAGTATCTCTAACTGGACCTTGATAGTTTTTTACCTCGTTATATCTATGCGCTTGTCTTCCTTTTTCTCTTAAGTGTCTTGTCCATTCATCTCATTTAGGTAATTGTTGTTTGTAGGTATTTTCTGAGAAACTAAGCCTTCAAACTACATGTGAATTAGTTGCAATGTACCATTTTGTTGGGTATTTACTATTTCCCTTAGGTATCTGATAGTCTAGGATTCAGCCTGTACCTCATCCGCAAGGCATAAATATTTTGAAGGTGTAATCGTCTAGTATTTTGTAAATTCTTTCAGCTTCTTTTCTATTTTTTTCTTTTTGTTCTTCTGTATAGTTAGCGAAATCTCAGGATGAATAGTTTTTTTCTGCTTGTAATTTAGTTACTTGTGAATCTGTTACCGTACTTTGTGGAAACTCTATGTATGAAGATGTTGGATCAATTGAACTACTTGTCCCTTTTTGTAATATCGGATATTGTTCGGTTAGATTATCAGAAACAAGATATTGTTCGTCCGAGCGGGGGGGGATGATACTCTCTCCAGTAACTAGTTTTTTAATTCCGATAATTGAACCAATTATTGTTGAAATTAAAACAGTCCCGCCTTTTCAAGTAATAGCAGGCATAAGTACCTCTGATTAAAGTTACTAGGCATTTTATTTTATAATTTTGGTTTTTAGTAATTAATCAGAAAATTTATTACACAAATAAGTTATTGTGAATAGAATTAGGTTTTTCCTCAAAAATCTTATTTATTAATACATTAATAGGAAAATCACAGATAAAAACTAATTGCTTAAATTCCATAATTTTCTAGATTAATGGAAAAAAAGACTAAATGGGTTGAGTTAGGAGAAATATGTGAGTTTCAAGTAGGTTTACCTGTTTCGCTGAAAGATCAATTTAAGGAAAATTTGAATGGATACCTACAACCGTTAATCAAAATAGGGAACATGCAAGAAACAGGAATAAACATTGATGACTTGACTTGAATTGATCCAGTTTCTTTTAAAAAAATTAAAAATTTTGTTGTTTATCCAGAGGAAATTTTGATAGCAAAAGACGCAACCATTGGAAGAGTTGTCTTAAACAACACAGGCAGAAAATTGTATTTTTCTCAACATATCTATAAATTCAAACCAAATTTAGAAGTAGTAAATCAAAAATATCTTTTTTATTTCTTATTAATGAAACAAAAAACATTAGCCACATTGAAAACTGTAGGGCCTATACCTGCTCTAGAACTTACAAGGCTAAAAAAATTAAAGATCCCTCTCCCGCCTCTCAAGCAACAAGAAAAAATTGCAAAATGGCTCGAGACCTTCTCGTCCCTAGAACGGCAACTAGAACGGCAACTAGAACGGCACAAAACTCAGTATAGGTACTATCTGAACCGCCTAATGCGGGGGGGGCAAATGATAGAACTAGGTAACGTGTGCAATATTAAAACTGGGTTATCTATTTCAGAAAAAGATATTTTCAAAGAAAACGTTGATAACAATTTGTGCCCTTTCATAAAAATAGGAGATTTAAACAATTTTGGAATAAATATCAAAAAATTGGGCTATATAAAACCACGCTATATTAATAATTTCAATGATTTCACCGTTAAACCGGGAGATATTATGATTGGCAGAGTTGGATCGGCAGGAAAATTGGCTTTTAATGATCTTTCTTATTTTTTATTTTTTTCAGAAAATATTTACAAAATTACTACTAATAAAAGCTTTGTCGATCAGAAGTATCTTTTTTACTCCTTGGCTGTAAAACAACAAAAAATCATAAAAACAAAAACTCTAGGACCAATATCAATTTTGACACTTACACAAATCAAAAAACTCCAAGTCCCCCTGCCCTCTCTCGAAAAGCAAGAAAAAATAGCCAATTGATTAGATAGATTTAGGGAGTTAACAGAAAATATTTCTAAAGGCTTGCCTAAAGAAATTCTTTTACTTAAACAACAATCTAGATACTACAGAGAAAAACTAATTAACTAATGACTGAATTGGAATTAAGAGAGAATATTGCTAAAAGCATTTG
>NZ_QKVO01000019.1 GCF_003265155.1 Mycoplasma wenyonii
TATCCGTTTCTCCTTCTCCGGAAGATGAAGACGCTTCATACTACTTTAAAAGCAGTAAAAATGGTGACGAAAAACTATATGTAGAAAATGTTTGATCTTTTGGAAGTGGCGCTCAAGGAGCGGTTCCAAAAGCAACCACTCAGCCCCCAAATAAAAAGTTTGATTTAACTACTTTAGATAAAGAACCTCTAAAAAATTTTGGCAGTAGCTCGCAACAACCTTCACAACCTACTTCAGAAGAAAAACATTACCTCTTCAAAAATGTCAGTGATTTCTGACAATATCAAGTTGGTGACACAATAGAACTATATAAATCCACTAAACCAAAAAATGGAGATCAACAGCAGGTCGAGGGGCAAGAGAAAAAAATAGGAGCTTTTTCAGTCGTTGCGGGAGTTGTGACCAATTTATCTCCAACACTTCTTAGATGTGTGAGTAAAGAACAATATGACAAACAAGAATTTAAAGCTAATCTACGATCATCAGGTGAAAATCTGTTAATTGATCGTGCAAAGGACCCAAGAGGAGATTATTGTCGAAAAGATGAACCAGCTCCTGTTTTAGTTCTTATAGGTTATAATGGGGATGTTTAAATGAATATCTTCTTTAAGTTTTTAGCATTAGGTGGACTCGGGGGAACAGTCGCCGGAGCTTATCATCTTTCAAAGCAAGAATACAAAAATAATCACATAGAGTCTACTGAGAAAGAAGCTGAAGAAGTTGCAAAAGATGTTGATGTAAAGAGACAACCAAATACTTCTTTAACCCCACAAGAGCAAAAACCAAAAGTCCAAGATACAAAAACTGAAGCAACAAAGACCGAAGCTGCGAAATAAATTTTTAAGGTAAAAGAAGAAAACTAATTAGAGTAATTCTTAAGGGGTCGAAAAGTTTCCTACTAGGCTTTAGGTGTTTGTTCACTTTCTTTGTAATTGGCATCTGCAGTAATTGATTCTTCCCATAACTTAGAGTATTCTGTATCTTCTACTAACACAATTGATCTAGGTATCTTTTGTCCTTTTCTATTGGTTGCAAAAAACTCTTCCATTAATGAAACAATAGATTTAGAAATATTTTCTTTATTAAGTTCAAAAGTTAAGTTTTTAAGGAGATATTCCACCTTCTGTCTAATTAATTTATTTAGCTCTCTAAATAAGTCAACAGTAAGAGAGAAAGAAAAAGAACCCATAGAGGCAATAGGGGAAATAGAGTGAATAACTTTAGTTTTTAAGCAAAGAGAGATAGAAACAAGCAATAAGCCTTGCAGAGCCAATTTTGTTCTCTCATCTAGGATTTCACTACCATTATCAGTCAACTTATTTTCCATTACAAAGAAAGAACGAGAAAACTCTAAATCTTTCTCAGGAACCCTTCTAACCTCTCTATTTAGGATCTCTAGTCTTGAGCCATTTTTCAAGATAAAGATATTCTCTTTATCAACAATATTTAGTTCTCTGACATTTCTCTTTAAGTCATGTAACATTTTTTTCTCACCGTGAATAGGAGCAAGATACTTAGGGGATATTAGAGAGATAAATAATTGTTGTTCTAGTTTGGTTGCGTGACCAGAAGCATGAATTCTACATTCACTGGAATTTAGGTGAATATTACATCCAGTTTTGTAGAGCCTATTAATTAACTCATTAATAGCCTGTTTGTTTCCAGGAATTGCATTGGAAGAAAAGATAATATCATCAGTTGGTTTTAGAGAGATATGTGGATGAGAACCTTTAGAGATAATACTTAATGCTGAGGATTCTTCGCCTTGAGATCCTGTACAGATAATTAAGACTTGATCATCCGGAATAGAATCTAGTTCTTGTGGAGAAACTAAATTATTCTTGAGATCGTAGTTATTTAAGAGTCCGGCTGTTTGTGAACACTTTAAGCTACTTTCAATAGATCTACCAAAGATAGCTATTCTTCTTCCTCTTGAGTTAGCTAACTTAACTATTTCTTCTATTCTTCCTAAGTTGGAAGCGAAGAAAGTAATAATTATTCTTCCTTTCGCTGAAGAAATAATGTTCTTCAGCTCTTGAATAATAGTCAGTTCACTTTCGTTAAATCCAGGTTGCGCCGCAGCAGTTGACTCGCAAAGAAGTAAGTCTACTTCTCTTGCCCCAATATTAATTAGCCTTTGAAAAGCTTTGCTATTTATCTTGTTTTTTAGGTCAAATCTGAAGTCACCACTGAATGCTATGTATCCATTTGGGGTAGAGATAGAAAAACCAAATGAGTCTGGAATAGAGTGATTTACCTCAAAGAAATCTATTCCAAAGTATTTAGTGAAGAAAACAGATTCAGAGTTGTAAGTGATTATCTTTGGCTCATAAATAGGTTTGTGTTCTTCTATTTTTTTCTTAATTAGCTCTGTAGCTAATGCAGGAGCATATATTAGAGGAATATCTATCTTGTTTAAAAGGTGAACAACTCCGCCAATGTGGTCTTCATGCCCGTGAGTAATAAATAAACCAACAATCTTAGATTTCTCTTGAATTAAATACTCTAAATTTGCTACTAATCCAGTAACTCCAGGTTGAGTTTGCTTATTCCCAAACTTGATTCCAAAATCAAGTACTAGTATCTCATCTTGGTGTTCAAGGCAGTAACAGTTTTTTCCTATTTCCTCTATTCCCCCTAGCCCAAAGAAGTAGGTACTATGAGCACATTTTTGCTTTCTAGATTCAAAGATATGTTGTTCGATGGTGTGAAAAATCATTGTTATTTAATTAGGAAAATTGTCTAGAGAATAAATAACCCTTCTTAATTACTAAAGGAAAAGCTCGAAAACTCTGAGCTAGTAGTCAGTGTTAGAGTAAAAAGATAGCATTGAACTATCCATCTCCTCACTTCTAGCCCTGTTTTTTAACTTCTTCAAGGCAACATTTTCTGTCTGTTTAATTCATTCAATCATTTTTTTCACAGCTGAATTAGAAATAGTCTTTTTCTTGCTTGTAAATAGTTTTTCTTCATAAAAAGGACCTAGTATATCCTTAAAAGTTTTGCTTCTCAGCAGTGATTGAAATTTTGAGTCTTTAAGAAATAATAAAGCCAATTGTTCTTGAGTGTAAGCCTGTTGACTATTTAATCCATAAAGCATTGACATTATTAAATATTCATCACCGCTAAGAGAGGATCTAATAAAGAAATCAAGCTTTTCTCCAGCAATATTTTTAGAGGCAATTCATTCTGGGCTACATTCATCTTCATCTTTAACGAAATCTGAGAAGTTGGAGTTTTCATTACTTGAAATAGGCTTATCCAGTGAAACTAAATCCACATTAATTTTCTTAATTTCGCTAATTTTTTGTGGAGTGTATTGGGTACCATATTTCTGCATCTCAGCAGACAATTCTTCTAGTGTAGGGGCATTTCCATATTTAAGTATCAGCTCTTTTTCCGCTTTAACTAGTTTGTTAATAACTTCCATCATATGCACTGGAATTCTGATGATTTTTGATTGGTCTGCAATTGATCTAGTAATTGCTTGTCTTATCCATCAAGTCGCATAAGTAGAGAACTTGTTACCAAACTTGTAGTCAAACTTTGTAATTGCCTTTCTTAATCCAAAGACACCTTCTTGAATTAAATCTCCTAGATTAAATCCACAGTTTAGGTACTTCTTCGCAACAGAGATAACTAATCTAAGGTTTGAGGTCATTAGTTGTTTCTCAGCAAACCCTCTCTTTTCAGGAATTTCCATTAGTTGTGCAATTTGTTTTTCTTCATCTGCAGTTAGCATCTTGGAGAAACAAAGAGTAGACAAGAAAGATTTAGAAGAGTCACTCATCTTATCTTTAGTGCTAGATGAATGGTAGAACTTGAAATTAGTAATATTTTCATCTTGTGATTCAAGGTGCGCTTCCATTTCCTGAGGAGTTAACTCAGTTATCTCTATTTCACTCTTAGCTAATTTAGTGGCTAAATTATCTCATAGATCCTCAGGAATTACTTCGTGATCCTCAAGAATCATTAATAACTCTTCTTCAGTTATCTTGTTTTTCCC
This sequence comes from Mycoplasma wenyonii, assembly GCF_003265155.1. GTDB lineage: Bacteria > Bacillota_I > Bacilli_A > Mycoplasmatales > Mycoplasmoidaceae > Eperythrozoon_A > Eperythrozoon_A wenyonii_C. The sequence goes on from NZ_QKVO01000019.1 coordinate 4,007, forward strand.
TTTTTTAGGATTTGTTGCCTGAGCAAGAACAAGACTTCAGATAGAAGTAAATAAACCTTTGTTGCTCTTGAACTTAGATTTCTTGCCCCCCGCCTCTAAAACAAATGCCCTCTCATAGTTATTTTTTTCAGCTTTTTTTAGAGCTTGAATGGCCAATATTTTTTCCTTAATAGACTCAAGCTTTAACTTGTTGTTCTTAAGTAACTTTCTTCCTACAGAAGTTTTGATCGCACCTCCTTTAACAGTTTTTGTTTTAGATACTGTTTTTTTAGGTTTAGTGGCAGTTGACTTAGTAGTAGTCTTAGAGCTGGTAGAACTTATTTTTGGCTTTGTAACAGTTTTTTCTTGAGAAACAGCTTTAGTCGCCATTAACAAATAATCTTTTTCAAAGATAGACCTAGATTACTTATTCCAAAGAACCCAAAAAGCGAAAAAATTAATTAGATTAAAAACAGTATTGATTTTTTAAATAGATAAAAAATATAAATTTGACAAATTTAGATAAATTTTAAGTTTCTCTTATCAATAAATAAATGTCTAATTTAAAGTTTTTTAGAAGGGGCTATAGCTCAACAGGCAGAGCACACCTCTTATAAGGGTGCGGTTATGGGTTCGAACCCCATTAGTCCCACCAATATATTTTTTTAGGTTAGAGTCATTTGGTTTTAATTTGAGACTTAATTATCATTGGAGCTGGACCCGCAGGAGCAACAGCAGCAATTTATGCAGCAAGAGCTTGTTTAAAGGTATTAATACTAGAGAAAGCGGTTGTCGGGGGGAAGCTTAATAAAACACTTCTTATAGATAACTATCCCGGTTATCTAGATAGAAATGGAATTCAATTGGCCGAGAATATCTACTCCCAGTTAAAAGATTTAAAGATTGAAACACAAATTGAAGAAGTAATAGAGTTAACACAAAATCAAGAGATTTGAGAGGTTAAGACTAAAAGCTCAAAGATATTTAAGAGTTATTCAGTTCTAATTACTACAGGCTTGAGGGAAAAGAAGCTAGAGATAGAGAATGAGTTGGAATACTATAGCAAAGGGGTTTCTTATTGTGCTATTTGTGAAGGAAACCTCTATGCCGGAGAAGAAGTAGTTGTGGTGGGGGGAGGAAATAGTGCCTTAGAAGAGTCTATTTATTTAAGTGCGATAGTTTCACATCTTAAGTTAGTTCACAGAAGAAGAGAATTTAGAGGGGATGAAATTCTCTTGAGAGAACTACAGAAAAAAGAGAATGTAACTATATTCACTCCTTATAGACCTGTTAGAGTTCTAGTAGAAAACGACAGAGTTAGCGGGCTAGAGGTTGAGCAAGTAGAGACAGGAGAGAAGATACAACTTTCATCAAAAGCTGTATTTATATTTATTGGTCTATTGCCTGAGACTGATTTTCTTTCTAAGCTAGATATAAAAAGAAATTCTTTTGGATTTGTTTATGTAGATGAGCAAATGAGAACCAATTTGAGAGGTTTGTTTGCGGCTGGAGATGTAATTCACAAAGATTTAAGACAAATAGTGACTGCAATGAATGATGGCTCAATCGCAGCTATCTCAATAAAGAATTACCTAAAAGAATTAAAGAAGAGCTAAAGATTTATTTTTGTTTTCTTTTTTGAGACAAATTTCAATTAAACCTAAATAACTTAAATAAAAAGTAGATAGTTATGTCCTTGGAAAAGAAATCTGTAAGCCAAATATTTGATCAAATGTGGGAAGATATTGTAGCTCTTAGAGGATCTGCAGACATTCCTAGTTACAAATTCCCAGTATTGTATCTTTTTTTCCTGAAATATTTGAATGACAAATTTCAAGAAAGAAGAAAGGAAATAACAGAAACAATAGGTTTAAGACACATTGATAATCCTCCTTTCTATACAGGAGAAGGAGTTCCATACCTCTTTCAAGAGTCTAGATGGGAAGAAATAAGAAAAAAAGAAGGAAATATATTAGTCAATTTAGATGAAGCATTTCAAGCAATTGAAAAGGCTAATCCAGAGACCTTTAAGGAAGTATTTAAGAGAGATTGTTTTACTTCTAAAGATGTGAAGTTAGATCCAACAAATGTGAAGTCATTAATGAATGTAATTTCCAATGTAGATAGCTCAGAAGAAGGGGATTTCTTGGGAAAGGCATATCAATTCCTTTTGAATAAATTTGCGGTTAAGGGAGATGGAAGCAATGAATTCTACACGCCCCAATCAATAGTTAAGTTAATGGTTCAATTAATTGAACCTTTTGAAGGAAATATCTATGATCCCTGTTGTGGTTCTGGAGGAATGTTTGTTCAAACTGCAGAGATGGTCAAGAATATTCAATTTGGAAGACAAAAAATAAGAATATATGGACAAGAACGTTCCAGAACTACATTTGGTCTTTGCAAGATGAATCTTGCAATGAGAGGAATAATTGACGCAGAGTTAGGTGAGCCAAGTTGTACTTTCAATAATGATCAACACTCTAATAGAAAAGTGGACTATGTTTTGGCAAATCCTCCTTTTAATGAGGGGAAATGGAGAGAAGAAAACGGTTTATTGGATGATCCTAGATGAAAAGGATATGAAGTTCCACCAACTTCTAATTCAAACTATGCTTGGATACTTCATATACTGGATAAGCTCTCTCAAAATGGTGTGGCAGGAATTCTCTTGGCAAATAAATCTTTAGATGCAACTGGAAAAGAAGAAAAGATTAGAAGGAAGCTAATAGAAAGTGACTTAATTGAGGCAATTGTTACATTACCCCGAAAGACTTTTTTTAATACAGACATTGCAGTTACTCTTTGAATTATTAATAGAAATAAGAAGTCTAGAACATTAAGAATTGTTAGAGACTCAAAGAAAGAATTAAGAGATAGAACTAATCAAATACTCTTTATTGATGCAAGAGAACTAGGTTCTGTTTATGAAAAAAGTTTTGTGGAATTCACAGAAGAAGACATAGCTTTAATTTCTAAAACCTTTTATTCTTGAAGATTTCAAGATTATCCAGAAAAGTATGAAGATAAAGATGGATTTTGTAGAAGTGTTACTCTAGAAGAATTAAAGGAAAAGAGTCCAGAGTACTCTTTATTCCCAAATACTTATATTCCTTTTAAGGCTCCAGAAGTTACTCATGATTGGAATAAAGAAATATTGGATTTAGCTCAAGAATTAAAGAAATTACTTAAAGAAGAGGCACAACTGAAAACACAAGTGGAAGAAATTCTTGATAGCCCTCTTCATTCTTAATTAGAAATATAGGACTATTAATTCCCTCGCAGTCTAATTTCTAGAAAAAAGTTGTATTTCTAGATAGTTATTATGAGTAATTCAGGAATTATTGTTGCCCCTTTAGGAAATTACATAACTTTAGTTACTAGAAAGAATAAGAATTTGGAAAGCACTAATTTAATAGGACTTTCTATGATCACAGGGATTATTGAGGCTTCTAAAAAAGTTAGTGAATCCTATCTTAGATCCGGATGACTTGCACAGCAAGGAGATTTCATGATTGATCTTGTAAATATTCAAAATAATTCCCATTTAGCTGTGGACATTAATAGAGCACAAAAGATGATGGTTATCAGTGAGATTTACAAAGTTTTTAGAATGACTAATCCTCAGCTAAATTCAGAGTATCTCTTATTAATTCTTAAAAATTCAATAATGGAATTGAGATTGAAGTGAGCGTGCCTCGGATCTGTTAGGGGAGTTCTTCCATGAAAGAACTTTGTAAATATTCCTGTCGCAGTCCCATCTTTAAATAAGCAAGAGAGGATAGTCTATAAATATCAAACAATAACTAAATATATAGAACTAAAGAAAAAAATTAATGAACTATTTGAAAAACAAATGACAGCTTATTATTACATTCTTTTTGACAGCTTAACTGATTACACAATTAAAAATTTTGGAGAGCTATTCACTATTATTCGAGGGGGCAGACCGCCTAGGGGAAATAAAGAACAAGAAAAGAAATATTTTTGTAGGGAAGGAGGAGTACCTTGATTGCAGGTTAGGGACATTTCTAAAAAGAACTGCAAATTTGTCGGTGAAACTTCTGATCAATTAACCCCAGAAGGATTTAAAAAGGGTCGATGTACCATGCTCGGGGGGGGCACATTGTCATTGTTAAAGATGCCTCTAGAGCTATGGTTGGCAAAATTTTTGTTACTGGTCAAGAAGTTAGTATCGACGTTCATTGGTGAGCATTGAGACACAATGAATTAATTGGATTAC
>NZ_QKVO01000001.1 GCF_003265155.1 Mycoplasma wenyonii
AGTATCTATTCTTTCTTAATTGTTTTTCTTCAGTTATGCCTAGATAGTTAAATCATTTCTTAAGTAGATTGGTATATTTGGTGGTTTCTAGAGAGACCTTCTCTAGGTTGGATTGACTCTTAAATTTGGCTTTTAATAAGAGTTTCTCCATCTTCTCTTTCTTGTGCTGAGGAGGATCCTCAAGTATCTTCTTTTGTTTCTTAAGGCCAAAAGCAATATTTTCAAAGACATTCAGGTGAGGAAATAGGGCATAATCTTGAAAGACTGTAGCAGTAGGTCTCTGGTTAGGCGGAATGTCTTTTATATCTATCCCTGAGAGAAGAATCTTTCCTTTATCAGGCTTAATGAAACCTGCAATTAAGTTAAGAATGGTGGTTTTTCCTGAACCAGAGGGGCCAATGATAGTAACAAAAGAACCTTTCTCTATGTCTAAGCTAAAGTTCTTGAGTATTAACTTACCTTTGGAGTCATATTTTTTTGAAACTGATGAAAGCTGAAGAAGTGGAATTCCCCTCTCCCGTATCAATCCAGCTACAAGAACATAATATTATGGTTCTTGGTCCTCAAAACCCTCATTTAAGAGGATTTTTTAATGAACTACAAGGTCTTGGTTAGATTCTGGATTAAATTTCTGTTCTTGGACATTACTTTCTGGCTCTGAAGATTGTAATTCAGACTTTAAGCCTCTTAAGCTATCCTGATAACTTTGAAGATCTTTCTTAAATAGATTGGTTTCTTTTTCAGCTTGATTTATTCTAGATTGAGTTTTTCTGTCATATTCATTGAATCTAGAGATTTGAGAATTCATCTTCTTAATATCTTCTTGTTTTATAGTTATGTCTGCGAGATATTTCTCTAGTCTCTTATTTATTTTTTCAAGATATCCAATTAATTTCTTAGTTAAGGTCTTGTAGAGTAGGGTTTGATTATCTAGAAGATAGGCAATTCTGTCTTGTATTCTGAAAGCAGTGGCAAAATCATCTGGGGTATGAGTATTTTGTAGTTTAGATAGCAGTTGAAAGAATCTAGTATGAATCTCTGCTAATTGATTAATTAATTCTGGTTCCGCTAAAGGAAAGTCTTTTAAGTTATAGGTATGTACATTTCTTTGATCTTGTTGAAAACTTTTTTCTTGTTCCTTGAGTAACTTTTGGTGTTCCTCTTCTTCTAGGTCTTTTTGCGCATTTCTAAAAAGAGGACTGATATCTGGAAAAAGCTTATTGAGTTCTAAATTACGATCTAAAGCAATTTCTTTTAAGACAGACCCCTTATCTTCCTCTATTGTTTCTCCATAGGCTTTACAGCTTTGGCTTACTTGAAGTCTCTCTCTAGAGAAAAAAGATTGTTGAACTCTTTGGGGAATAGAAGTTAATACAATGGGCTCTGGTGAGGGGGTCTCTTGGGGATTTACTGGCTTTGATATTAATTCTTTCTTATCTTTAGTAGAACTTAAAACTCCATCTTGATTCTGGTAATCTCCTTGGTCATAATCTACATCTCAAACAATTAAGTTCTCAAACTTATAGTCTCTTTCTATAAACCCATCATGTTTAGGAATATTTATATTTTTCATTAACCTTTATCTAAACTTTTTAGCCCTAATACTAGAGTTTAGAGGTCTAGTATCTCTAAAAACCCTTTCCCAGAAGAGTCTAGAGAAACTAAACGAATAACTCTTACACTTATCAAATAATTCTGCTCTCTCAAAGCGAGGGCAATAACCATCTCACTGAAATGCTCGATTATCTATTATGAAGAAAGTATCATAAAGCTTTCTAAAGAATTGTCACTTGAACCTAAAGTGACTATTTAGATCTTCTAATTCATCTGAAGATTCTCTACTTCAAGCTAACTTTGTTTTGGGTTCAGGTGTATCTCCATCAGATAAAGTAACTTCTTCTAGATATCTCTCGTAACTATCTCTTGAATCCTTTTCCATTAGTTAAGTTAAATAATAGATTCTAGGGGTTAGACAATATTATTTTCTTTTTCCATTTCATTTAGTAATTCAGTAGAGCTCAAAGATTGACTTAATTCAACTGGAGCAAAACCCTCTTCAGCAAATTCCTTTTTTGCTTGTTCCTCATAGTGAGCGCTATAACGATCAATAATTGACTGAATTAATTCTAGCTCTCTACCTATCTTTATAGAAGGAATTCCTTCATATACAAAGATGGGTCTATCTTTAGTTCTAGAAGGATCTAAAGAATCAGAGAGATCTATTTCGGTTAATGGGAAGGTGTATTCTTGCTCTTCTCAAGTAGTTATTAGGGATTTCTTATATCTTTCTCTAAATTTGTCAAAGAAGAGAGTAATTAGAGGCAGATAGTAGTAATGTCACTTTTCTTCTGGATCTTGTCATTGAACATTTTGTTTAGTTAGAGTTTTTAGATCTGGAGGGCTAAAGAGTGCTTTAGTTCTTTCTTCAGGAATATATTTAGCAATTGATCATCTTTTTCCTAGAGAGCTTAATTTCTTAAGTCATTCAGGAGGAGCTTTTAAAGGTTCTGTGGTGGATCTAGCAAAATCTTTGGAATTTACATAAGACAAAAACATAGAAGGAAGGCAATTGGGTAAAGGTAATTTGATCTCGAGGGGAGTGATCTCTAAGGTGGGGGGCTTTCACTCAACAATTACTTGTGGGGCAGATTCTTGTGTGGTTACAGTTTTCTCTAAGTCGAGAGAAGAAGCTACCAGCTTTTCATCAAACGTCTCAAACTGTCTAATTAGATCTAACTTGGTTAGCTCAGAGAGAAGATTCTCTTCTTTGGCCTTTTGTCTTTCATCAATTAACTCCTTTCTAAGAGCTTCAAGGTCAACAAGATCTAGATATTGATTCGCTCAACTATAGTTAGTTTTCTTAGTTGATTTCTTGAATCTTAGGTAAAGATTTTTATCAGATAGAGAAGGTGTTGAGTCTGTCTCTTCTTCTCCTAGTTTCTTAAGTGAATGAGAGAAAAAATAAGAGGTTGGATATAAAAAAGAATGATCTCACAGTTTTTCTCAGGTAAAGAGTCTACTGGTTTTTAAGTTTTTTAGTTCTGGAAGTAATGTTCAATTCTTATTTTTATCTAATTTGGAAGTTATGCTAGCTAATGTCTCTTTACTAACAGATCAGCTATCACCATCTTTAGGTTCAAGCAATAAAGAACTAGCTAATAAATCTTCTCTTTCCTTTAGAAATAAAGAGTTTTGGGGAAATTCTTGGAGTTCTTTCATAGAATTAGTTAACTTAGACTTGGGCAATGGCCCAAACCTAGGTTTATCTAAAGTCTTCTTAGACTTTATTTAGCTTTGAATATTGAACTAGAACATCTAAACCAATTAAGAACATGTTGTTTAGATTTTGCTCTCTTTCCTTTCAATTTAGCTCTACAAATCCTACATCATCTTTAATTTCATCCACAACAGTTAAGATGGTTAAGGCTTTCTTTTTATGGTATTTTGCATTAACTGATAGTGCATAGCTTTCCATTTCTACAGTGTCGCAACCTGAATATTCTCCCAAGCCTCTAAGAGTTAAGGGAATATAGAAGTTATCTTGTGATCAGTTAATTGAATTAAACAAGGGAATATTTAGATTTGTAGCACACTTATGAGCTAATTCAATTAATTGTGGATCTACTTCTACAATATCTCCTGTTTTATATGGAAGTTTCAATAAGTCTCCATAGTTAGAGTTGGTTTTAATTCCTGCAACAACAACTATATCGTTAATATGAGTCTTGCTATTTAATGCTCCACAAGAACCCAATCTAATAACAAAGTCTGCATCATAGATCTCGGGAGCAAACAATTCATAACTATAGATTCCCATAGATCCTTGGCCCATTCCGTGACCCATAATCGTAATCTCAACCCCTTTATATGTTCCCGTGTAACAATAAACATTTCTTACTGAACTTAATAGCTTAAAGTTCTCCAGATACATTTCTGCAAACTTTTTGCATCTCAAAGGATCTCCAGTAACTATCACTCACTTGGATATTGATCCTTTTGGGGCTGCGTTGTGTGCTGTGGGAACTTTAATCATTTATGCTATCTAAAACTTAAGGAAATTTTACTTTGTTAATAGCAAAGATTCTCCTGTCATTTCTTCAGGCTGTTTGATAGATAGTAATTCAAGAATAGTTGGAGAAACATCCCCTAACTTCCCTCCATTCTTAAGTACTACATCTTTATCACAAACAATTAACGGTACTGGAGATAGAGTGTGAGCAGTGTGTGGTTCATCCTTTTCATCTCTCATTACATCTGCATTACCATGATCTGCCATAACTACTAAGGTATAGCCCTTTTCTTTAGTTAAGTTGTATATTTTCCCTAATACCTTATCTACAGCAGAACAAGCTTTAACAGTGGCTTCAAAATCACCTGAATGCCCCACCATATCTGGATTAGCTAAATTAACTACTACTAAGTCAAAGTCTTTAGATTTAACACTTGCTTCAATCTTTTCATATAGCTCAAAGATAGACATCTCGGGGGCTTTATCATAGGTACCTACTTTTGGCGAAGGAACAATAATTCTTTCTGTCTTCTCAAATTGTTTTTCTACTCCCCCATCAAAGAAGTAAGTAACATGAGGATATTTCTCGCTCTCTGCGGCTCTTAATTGAGCTTTGCCTAGTTGATTCATCACTTCTCCCATAGTGTTCTTTAATTGAATAGCTGGAAAGAATACTCCGGCAGTCAAAATCCCTTCATAATCTGTCATAGAATACAAAGATAAATCATCAGGAGTTAAAGGAGTTCTATGGGCATATAAATCAGCAGAATCAACTAATAAGTGAGATATTTGTTTAGCTCTATCAGGTCTAAAGTTCAAGAAGACTACAACATCTCCATCATTTAATCCTTCAGAAGACATATACTCTTCTGAGGCTGAAGGGTTAATAAATTCATCTGTAATTCCTTTTTCATATTCTGAATTCACATATTCTTCTGCAGACTTAAAATGAGGGGTTCCTTTGTCTTTTACAAATACCTTTAAGACCTTCTCTGTTCTATCCCAGTTTTCATCTCTATCCATTGCATAGTATCTTCCTGAAATAGAGGCTAACATCGCTCCAGCCTCCTTTATCTTTGTTTCTATTTCTGCTAAATCAGTCAGGAATTGTTTAGGGGGCACATCTCTACCGTCGCTGAATAGATGTACAAAAGGCTTAACTCCATGTTCTTTTGTTACACCTAGAAAAGCATACAAGTGATCTATATGGGAGTGAACTCCTCCTCTTGAGGCCAGAATCATAATGTGTAGTTTTGAGTCAGGATCAAACTTTAGGTCTTCAAATACTGCCTGAACAGCCTCTAGAGAGGCAAATTGTCCTAACTTAATTGCTTGATTTATTCTGTAAAGTCCAGTCTCAACTACCCTACCAGCCCCTATATTTAAGTGACCTACTTCAGAGTTTCCCATTTGACCATCAGGCAATCCAACCGCTTCTCCTGAGGCGGTCAATGAAGTCATAGGATATTCCTTTGAAAGAAAGTCATAGTTCTTTGTGTCTGCATTGGCTATTGCATTTCATTCTTTCTCTTCTCTAAGTCCTCAACCATCTAATATTGTCAGGAATACTCTCTTTGCCACTATCTATTCATAGCCATTTCTCACATATTGTCGATATTCAAAGAGGCTGAACCAACTAAGATCCCATCACATACAGGAAGACTTAAAAATGACTTGTAATTTTCTGGAGAAACTGATCCTCCATACAGTAATGGAACTTTTCTTCCAGCCTCTCCCCACATATCTATAGCTAAACTCCTTATTTCTTCTAGTTGTTTCGCTACTAGTTCAGGAGGCATTGCGGAACCAGAACCAATTGCACTTAATGGTTCAAAAGCAATAGCCACTCTTTCTAAGTTAGAGGAGTTAATAAAGAATAGCTCATTCTTAATCTCTCTTAAAGGATCTTTTCCGCAACAATAGACTACATTGAATCCATTAAGTAAAGCAATTCTTACCTTTTTAGAGACTATATCTTCTGTTTGCCCTAAAGCTCTGCACTCTGAGTGACCAATTAAGGTTGATCGGACATTAATTGAATTCAATTGAGAGGCAGAAATAGAAGAAGTATAGGCTCCTTTTTCTAAATGGTGTACATCTTGTGCTAACAACTGTATTTCAGATTGAATTTCTTCAGCTACTTTTTCCAGATAGATATAAGGTACAGCAAAACCTAATTGATGTTCAGGAGTTTCATCTTGAAATCTCTTCTTTAGTTCTAAAAAGTAAAAGCTAAGTTCGTGTCTCAGGAGATTCATCTTCAGGTTACCAATTATTCTCTTTCTAGTCATTAGTAACCCAACTAATTTAAAAGTTTATTTCCTTTGCATTACCACTTAGATACATTAAAGCTTCTGTTAAATACTGCCACTATCAATCTCTTTAGAATAATGAAGATTGCTAATCCCAATACACACAGTATTACAGTGCTGATAATCTTGTTTCTCTTATTTAGTCTGAATACTTTTTCTCTAATGTCAGGATGCATATTCATCTCATCAGAGTCAAAGATCTTCAAAGCATTCTTGATGGCGAACCGGCTAAAAACATTTGTAGTAAAGAGAACTAACAGACCAAACAATCCAACTAACACAGAAACTTTAATCGTCTTTCCTCCTGCTGTGTTTTGTCATTTAAAAATGCCGTCTTTAATCCTCTCTCATTCAACTTTTCACACAGAATCGTGGAATCCCCTTATAAAGTATCCATAAACACCTGCAACTACCCCAAGTCCAGCAATGGTAAAACCTACTCAAAAACCATTAATTCTTCAGGCGAAAAGAGTTAATATCTTTTGACTTAATGCAGGAGTCAAAGAGGTAGGATATCTTCCTGACTGACATAAATCACACTCCCAACAAATTCTTTTCTTCTGGGCTGAAAGTCTGAAAAGATTCTTAATGGAACCCAGCAAGAAAGAGCCAAATCCCACTGAAATAGGAACTTGTGCTCACGGGCCACTACTTTTTACACTTTCTAAAGCCTTTGCGGAAAAAGTAATTGTAGCTGTCCAACCCCACATATTTCCGCTCTCAACAAAAATAAATCAAAGTGCTGCCATAAAAACAGACTGTGCAATGAACATGGAGATAAATATATTTCTCTTAAGTTTCTTGTAATACTTCTTAAGTTCAGGGATATTAATTCCCTTAATAAATAACTGTCCTCCGTTGCTACTATGAGAACTATCTACAGCAGTATCTGTTTGTTGAGCAACATCAGAACCACTAACAGGTAAAGCAATTCCTTGTGTCTCTAAGCCTAAAGCTGGAAGGGTTACACTCGGCATAACTAATGAGTTTTTTTAAATTTAAAAGCTAGCCCGAACTATAAAAGAATAGTTATCCTCTTGTTATTGTCAAACGCTCAAAAGAGTCAATGTCATTTAGGATATTCTTCTTAAACCCATCATATATAAAGTTTTCTGGATTTAACTTCATAGTTAGTCTTAGCTTATTGAATTTCTCTTCTCTTTCAGTAATTCTGCTAATTAACTCTTCTACTCTATCAAACTTCGAGTGATAGAGTGAGTCTACTTCTTCTCTACTTGCCTCACTTAAGTTAGATAGAATACGAGCCAAAGAGATTATCTGATAGTCTAGATGAGCCATATGAATAGCAAAGTTCTTATCTAATAGTCTCTGAGAATCTAATAGTAAAGAAACTGAACTCTTTAACTTAAGTATCTCTTGTTGGAAACTCATATTCTCACTGTATAGACTTAAGAATTGTCTATATTCCTTAGACTTAGGCAAGTGATCTTGAGTCAAGCTATTAGGGAAAACATTATTAGTTCTCACTAGATAAAGTAAATGATCCATCTTTCTTTCTCACTTAGAACTATTTAGTTTCAATTCAAATAACTCTTCTAAATGATCTAGTAATTTAGCTCTTATCTCTGCAGACAATACATCATAGAGAGAAAGAATATTACTCTTTTGTAACTTCAAACTATTCAATAGATTCTCTACACTAGGTATTCCATCTACCTTAGAAAGAAGTAAGATGGTTCTAGTTATCTTTTCTTCTAAAGATAGATTGTCTGAGTAACAACTCTCTACACTAAAATTAGGGTCTTCTAGTGGATTTAAGGTAGATAATTTGTTAGTTTCTGATTCCATAAAATGGCTCTAGAAGGCTATTTAAGAAACTCTAAGGTAAACAAAACTTAATCTTGATTTTACTAATTATGACTCGTGATTAGAGTCTTAAAGAAGGAGTGTGGAAGTTTCAGTTTAGATTCTTGTTTTAGTCTCTTTTTTCCCTGAGACTGTTTTTCTCATAATTTCTTCTTTCTAGTAATATCTCCTCCATAGCATTTGGCCGCTACAGCTTTACCAATAGCCTTAAGAGTCTCTCTAGCAATAATCTTTCCATCTATCTTGGCCTGTAATGCTAATTCATAAAGTTGCGCAGAAAGACTACTCTTTAGCTTTAGAAGTATATCTCTGGCTTTGGTACTTGCCTCTCCTCTCTCTGTTAAAAAACTTAATTCTGGATACTCTAAGTTATTAATACATATAGAGACTTTTACTAGAGCTAAGGGAACATAATCAGCTAGAGAATAACTGTAATCTATATATCCTTTAGTGATAGCAAACAAAGCATGTATTAAAGAGGAATTCAATTCTGACAATGGAAGGAAATATTGAGTCTCTACTTCCTTTTCAGTTCTATTAATTGAGAGCAAACTTGCTGATCTTTTGGTAGAGATAAAGCCCATAAACTCTTTCTCACACTGAGCAGGAAAAGACAAATCTAACTGAATATAAGGTTCTAGATATTGAGAAACTGTAGTTCTTTCCGGTAAATCCTGCGCAGAAGAAAATCAAATCTCTCCTCCTTGCTTAAGTTCTGCTTTGTATTCAATAGTGGCTGGTCCACTAACCAACTGTAGTCTATAATCTTTCTCTAATCTTGAGACCAAAACCTCTAGATGTAAAGGTCCCAAGGCTCCTATGTTGGCTCCAAAACCTAATGCTGAGGACTTAACAAAGTTATAGGAAAAAGAAGTATCTGAGAGTTTCAAAGAAGACAGACTATTAATAAATAACTCTCTCTGAGACTCTTCATAGGGAGCTATAAAGCTAAATATCATAGCCTTAAAAGAACTCATGCTACTAGTTTCGGGAAGTAACTCAAGTTGATCTTTGGGTGGTGCAGGATAGTTACAGATATGCTCTCCGGACTCTAACTGCAAATCCTTAGCGAGAAACAAATAGATTCTTCCCACTTCCCCAGCAGAGATACTCTCTGCTTTCTCTACTTTTGGCACCAAGAACTCAATTCCCTTAACCCTTGTCTTTACCTTTGCCTTAACTAGATAGATTTCTTCTCCAACAGAAAGCTTTCCTGAGAACACTCTAATAGTCAAGATAGTTCCTCTTTGGTTACTGTACTCTGCCTCAAATACGAGAGCGCAAAGCTTGTTCTCTTGAATAAAAGGAATATTTAACTTGGAGAGATACTTGTGAGCAGATGGATCTGGAATGACCTCCACTAAGTAATCTAAAAGATCTTTAACTCCCTGACCCGTCTTGGCGGAGATGTACTTAAACTCTTCTTCTTTAAAGCCAAAAGGTTCCTTACCTAGTGTTTCAATTATCTGGGCGGTTTGTGCCTTAGTAACTAAAGGAGAGTCAATCTTATTAAGTACAGGAATAATCTTTAGATTCTCTTTCTTAGCTTTCTTGAATAGTGAGATAGTTTGGGCTTGAACTCCCTTAGTTAAATCAACTAACAGTACAGCCGATTCAGATACCTTGAGACTTCTAAATACCTCTGCAGAGAAGTCTATATGTCCAGGAGTGTCTATGAGATTAAGATGGCAATCTTTCCAACTTAATCTGATAGATGCCAGCTTTATAGTTATTCCCTTTTCTTTCTCTAGCTCCATACTGTCTAAGAAACAATTGGAAATGGAAGAGAGAGGTAGATTTAAACAATGCTCTATTATTCTGTCAGAAAGAGTAGACTTCCCGTGGTCTATATGTGCAATAATGCAAAAATTCTTGTTTCTTTTAATAATTAAGTTCTACTTAAAAGCCCTCTTGTTCTCCTTAATCCTAAAAGGCATCTTAGTAGTTTTTCTTAATCTCTTAAATATTCATTTAGAGTAAGAACCTATAGCTAGATTTAGATAAGGTCAGTTTCACTGAACTACTCTAATTCCAAAATGCGGTATTTTTTCTCAATCAATTAAGAATGAATGTATTATCTTTAGGTGTCAACTTTTAGTTTTACATTTAAAAGCCACTATATTCTTTCAGCCCCCTAATACCTCTATAAATAATCGATATCTTTCCTTTTCAGCTTCAGAGGTTGCGGAGGCAAACTTTTTTCACCTAAAGAAAGAAGTCTTTCTAAAAACCCATCTACTAAACCTAACGACATGTCTTCAAAATAACCTATTTCATCACTTGACAATAAACTTGCAGGGAATAACAACAAGTTTGTTTCATAGCCTAAGAAAGAATTGTTGAATAGCACGAATAATTGCATTGATCTTTAGTTGAATAAGCTTGATTTTTCTATGTATATTCCTCTGAATGGAATTGATGGTGTATTGTCACTTCCTGATTCATCTTTTGAGAAACCTCATAAGTTAACTGATTAATTAAGAGAATTAATTTAACTAAAAACTATTAACTTAACTAACTAAAGTATTTAGTTTGAATTCAATTTTTCATATTTCTCAGTTAAGTGGGTTACTGGAATTTTTTCCGAGTAGTTAGTATGTTTTAAATAGCAATTTAAACACAAAGCAAGATATTGATCATTACCTATAAGGATATTTCCTCTCTCAAAAGATTGAACTGAGTCTTTTAGTGCACTTAAACTAGCTGAACTAAAACAAGACTCACACACTGCATTTAGTTTTTTAATATTGGTTGCTATTGCCAATAGATCTCCCATTGGCCCAAAAGTATTGAAGTGAGCATCGCAATCTAATCCTGAAATGACCACATTAACTCCTCTAAAAAGCAATAACTTAACTACTGAGATCAATTCATGTGAGAAGAAGTGCGCTTCATCAACTAATACAGTTAAGGGCTTAGATAATTCTTTGGGAATATGTTCTAGTATCTCTGAAGGAACACTTTCATCAATAATTATTGCAGAGTTAAATAAAGAAAAATACCTAGACGAGATAGTGTCTCTATTTCTAGTATCTAGCTTAGGTTTAAAGATCTTGTAATCTATCTTTTGATAGTTGAGTCTGTCCATTATTAGAAATAATTCCTTGGACTTACCAGATTTCATGGGACCACAAATAACTGTTAAAGTAGCTGAATTATTTCTAAGACTAAAAGGCACTAAATTGAAGCAATAATCTGAACTATCTCTCCTCCTTGCAATTTATAGTTCTTGGAACCAGTAATTAACTCGCTGGAAAACTCTTGTACAGGAGAAAGTTTTAAGAACTTATCACTTTCTATTAACTTAGAAGAGACAAAGTAATCAGAGAGTTGATTGTGAATACTGGAAACACACTTATAAAGATAGTTGTTTTCTTCTGATTGATCAAAGAGTCAGGCTCTGATCTCTCCTGAAACAGGTTCTAGCTTTCAATTCCAGTTAGTGAGGCTGTATTTTCTACCAATTGAATCCTCTAATTTAAAGGTGTAGAAAGAACTTAGCTTCAAGACCTCTTTAATGGTACTGAATAGCTTATCTTTGGAAGAATACCTTAGATAGATAGAGCTTTTAGCCTCTATCTTTTCTTCTTCAGAATTCAATAAGGAATAGATCTCTTCTGCCTCTAAATTCAAAGAACAAAAGGGTAAAGAGTGCTTAGTAACTCACTTTTCTAGACCAAAAAGATTCTCTAGAGATTCAGAACTAGACCCATAGTTAGCCAATACTATTATGGGCTTAGAGCTTAATAGTGAGAGACTATTAACTATTTCTCGATCCTGCTTGGATAAATTGGTGTAGCTTTCAAGAGAACTAATGGGCACATGTCTTCTTTTTTCTAATTCAGTCTTAATGGGATTTAATATTCCAAGCTCTTTTTCATTGTCCTTTAGATTCTTAGAGTACTTCTGAATAGTTTTAGTAAGAATCTCTAAATCAGACTTAATTAAAGTCATTAAGACTAATTGAGTCTCTAATATGCTTTCCGAGAATCTATTTAAATTTGAAACTTCATTCTTGTTGGGTGGGGAATTTATATCTACAGAGTTCTTGAAATTGTAGTTACCTAAAAAGGAGAGATCTGAGACTCCTTGCTCTTTCAGAAACTCATTAGTTTTTGTTAACTCTTTGGGGGAATCTTCACTATCAGCCCAAGAGTCTAAGCCAGAGAGAATATCATAGAACTCAGGTCTTTCTTTAAGAAAATCCTTCAGATTAGAGGGGGCTGTTTGATCACTAAAGGCTCTGACTACTAGAAGAATCAAATCTGAAGCTCTTATGTGAGACAAAAAAGTTGGACCTAATTCTGAAGTCTTTTCCTCAGTTCCATCTAAGGGAACTATTCCTGCTATATCTCATAATTCAAAAGAGCAATGTTTTTTAATTAATTTAGAAGAATTTAAGCTATCTCTAAATCATCACAGAAATAATTGATAAATTTTGTCTAGTTTTTCATCAGGAAAGTCAACCACTGATTTAACTGTATGAATAGTTGAAAATGGATAAGGAGCAACTGTGGATTTCAATTGTGAGCTCAAGAGGTTAAAGATTGAAGATTTTCCTACATTTGGTAAGCCTACCAAAGCTATTTTGTAACTCATAAAACCTTAGAAAATCAAGTACTTTTTATATCTTAAAAAGGCAATTGACACTCCAAATTAACTAGCTAAAAATGACTCTAAATAAAGAAAAACCTACATTAATTTGTGGGATCCAACCTACCTCAACTTTGACCCTAGGAAACTATATTGGCTCTTTACTTCCTTTAATTAAGAATCAAGACTCCTTCAACTCTATTCTTTTGATTGCAGATTTACATGCTTACACTATTCCCCTATCAATTCAAAAGATCTCATTTAGAACTATTAATCAAAGAAGTTGAGAGTTGATTAAGTGGGTCATTGCCTGCGGAGTTGACCCTGAGAAAACAAGAATAGTGCTTCAATCGGATTTAAAAGCTGAACATCTAGAGCTGTTTTATTTCTTATTGACTCACTCTAAATTAGGTGAGCTCCAAATAATGACTCAATATAAATTCCTGATGAGTCAATTTAAGGAACCAAATGGGACTGAACCTAACTTATTTGGTGTTTTAGTCTATCCAGTACTTATGGCTGCAGACATACTACTCTATGATTCTCAATACCTAGCAGTTGGGGAAGATCAAACTCAACATCTAGAGTTATGTTCTGAATTAAGTACCAGAATAAATAGGCTTTACTCCTGTAATATTTTTCAAAATAAACTCTCTGCTATCCACTTAGATGCAGGGGCCAAGATAATGGATCTAATTGACCCTTCAAAGAAAATGTCTAAGAGTACTACTAATAAAGATGGAGTCATCTTCTTCAGCGATAATCCCTCAGAGATCACTCAAAAAATTATGAGAGCTAAAACAGACTCCCTAAACCAAATAACTTTAGATAAGACTCAAGCAGGTATTCACAATCTCCTTTCTATCTATTCCTCTCTATCTAACCAAGGTCTTGAAGAAATCTTTGAAAAAGTAAAGTCTCTTAACTACAAAGAATTTAAAGAGCAACTCTCTAAGGTAGTAATTGAAAGAATTATTTCTATACAAGAGAAATACTCTCAATTAAAGGATCAAGACATTAAAGAAATGCTTCAAAAAAATGCAAATTACTTAAGACTAATTGCTAGAAAAAAATTAGACCTAATTTACTCTTCGGTAGGAAAAGCAGGTAATACTAGTTAAAGTTGTCAGAGAAAGCCTTAACATCAAGAGATTTTTACCTTAAATGGCTCAATAGTGAAAGACTAACTCTCGCCGAGAAACAAAAACTAAAGGTTCTAACTAGTTCAGAACAAGAAGAGTTATTTACACTTAATGGCTCTGAATTTCAATTTGGTACTTCTGGGATTAGAGCTTTAACAGGACTAGGGCCTAAAAGACTTAATGTACATACCTGTAGAGCTTTCGCAGAAGCTTATGCCAAATTCCTTCTTTCTTGTCCTGAAAGGGAGTCAATACTTATTGGTTATGACAATAGAGAGCATGGTAGGCTATTTGCAGAAACAATATATAAAGTATTAGAGTATCATGCAGTCCCAGCAATTATCTCTTTAACCTCTATTGCCACTCCTATATTAGCTTTCTATATTCAACAGAGAAAGTTAAAAGGAGGAGTAATGATCACAGCAAGTCATAATCCTCAAGATTACAACGGTTTTAAGCTATAT
Organism: Mycoplasma wenyonii; assembly: GCF_003265155.1. GTDB lineage: Bacteria > Bacillota_I > Bacilli_A > Mycoplasmatales > Mycoplasmoidaceae > Eperythrozoon_A > Eperythrozoon_A wenyonii_C. The sequence continues at coordinate 14,348 of NZ_QKVO01000001.1, forward strand.
GGCCCCAATGGAGGTCAATTGAGTGCAGAGCAAGAATCTCTAATAAGAAGTTATTTCCCTGAACCAGAAAATTATCTAAAAATTAAGCACAGTTCTGGTTCTAAATTTGAGTCACTAGATCAAGAAAGCTTTGAACAATATGCCATAGCTATTACTAGAGAAATACAAAAGAGATTGGGAAAGTTCTATTTCTTGGGAAGTACTGTAATAAGAACAATTAAGTTCTTGTTTTCAGCCCATCATGGTACTTCCTGCGGGAGAATGGCCATCTTGGCTAGGAATATCGGGGCTCAAAAATTTAAAGAATACTACTGGGAGTGTACTCCTACTAGTAACTTCTCAAATAATGAGATCACTAATCCGGAAGATCCTAAATCTTTTAGAGATATGGCTAAAGCTGCAAGATCACTAGATACAGACTATCTCATTGCTCATGATCCTGATTCTGATAGAAGTGCAATAGCAGAGTGAACTAAAGACAAATGATATTACTTTACTGGAAATGAAATGGCAGTATTGCTGGCTTATTTCTTACTAGAGTTAGCTCAATCTTCTAAATATGGAGCTCAAATCAAATACAAATATTTAATTACTACTTATGTAAGTGGAGACTTTATTGATAAGGTAGTTAAGTTATTTCAACCTAATATTCAGATAGAAATTATCAGAACCAACACAGGATTTAAAAGTATTGGAAAAGTAGCTAAAGAGTACTCGGAGAAAGGGGAAGTGTTAATGGGTTGTGAGGAAGCAATTGGTGGATTATTCCTTCCTGAAATCTCTCTAGAGAAGGATGGATTTCAACAGACACTATTAACTATGTACATGATAGGTTTCTATAAATTAGGTTCAGGACAAGATCCTTTGAGGTCTGAAAATAGAAAACTAATCTCTCAACTTTATTGGTTAATGTGAAAAGTTGGATTGGTCTGACTAGGAAAAACTGTTCCATTTACAGTCACTCAAGAAAAAAAAGAAAGTATCCTTAAAAAATTAAATTGACTTGCAGATAATGAGAAACAATTCCAATTGGAAAGATTCCAGCTAAAAGCTTCAAGAGGAGAAAGTGAGGGAATATTTAAGTTCTCTTTATCTAGTTGTTCAAGCAGTTGAATTAAAGCTAGATTCTCTGGAACTGAGCCTAAATTTAAGCTCTACTTCAATCTCTACAACAATATCTCTGAATTAAAAGGGAAGGGAACAAGTAATTGAGAAAACATAGTTAGAGAAAAAAGAGCTAATTTAGACTATACCATCCAACTATTAACTAAGTTGTTAGAAAAATATCTAATTAGCGATGAATTAACAGGAGTGAATTAGTCTCTTTTAGAGTTTTCTTCAAAGATTCTATTTGGCATTTCTGTAATATCTTTGGCTAATTGTTCTATTTTTGTTTTATTTGATGCTTGAATTTCTTGTAGGATTTTCTTTATTGCTTGACCTTGTTCTTCTCAAGTTTTCTTAAACTTTTCTGCTAATTCTTGAGCAGACTTTTGAAGTTGTTCGGAATTTTGTCTTGATTCTTCTTCGTAACTCTTTTGTATTTGTGTTTTCTTCTCTTCCAGTTGTTGAGTTTGTCTCTCTTGACTTTCCTTAGTTTCTTTTAGTTTTGCTTCAACTTCTTTTCTGCTAGCATCTGATTGCTCTCTTTTTTGATTCATTTTCTGGGAATTTTGCTCCAATTCATTGGCTTTTTTAATACTTTCTTCTTTCTCTTTAAGTAATCTAACTGTTTCTGCTTGAGATAATTCTTCCAAAAGCTTAGAGTTTTTATTTAAACTGTCATTAATTTTTTGAAGGAATGCCCCCCCCGAGTTAAAAAGCTTTGGGCCAAAAGCTATTCCGTTAGCCCCTCCAGAAAAAAGAAATATTAAAGAAATTAAATACTTGGTCTGGATCAAAGGGTTAGATATCTAACCCTCTATTTAGTATTTGGAGGTGTTAAGTTCTTTTGTACTTGAACATTTGCTCTTTCAATCAAATTGGTCTTAGACTTGGACAATTGATTATGAACTTCTTGTACTTGAGCAATTAAATTAGGTGAAGTTTTTTGACAGTGTTCACAACAATGATGTTCACAAGTTGTTTTCAAAGCGGAACTAATTAAGTTAAATTCTTTTTCAACCTCTACCCCTAATTCTCTTCAGTCTTGTTCATTTAGATTCTTTCAACCTTTTTGCTTAACTTTCAAATAAAACTGACAAATATAAACAGCTAAACCAATTACTGAAGGAATAACAGAACCTAATACACTACCTATAGTGGTAGCATCTAAAAATCCAATTCAAGACATATCGCCTAATTTCAAATCTTAATAATCAATATATTTAATAACTCCAACTAAACTATCATACACTTTTGATTTTTCTTTAAGTACTAACTCTCCTCTAGCATATCTTTTATCTGTCAAAAAGATATCTTTTATGTCAATCTTGTGAAGATAATTCCTGCGAGTGTAACCAATTAGATAGTCATATTGATTTACACAAGAAGCATAAATAATCCAGCCTGCAGAATTAAAGTTATGACAAATTACTCCCTTTCCTCCTCTTCGCACTAAAGGAAATTGATTCAACTTAATTCTTTTCCCAAATCCCTTATCTCCAATTATTAACAGATGATCTCCTTCTAAGCTATTTGTAGCAAATGCCACTTCATGATTTTTTCCACCTAAATAAGGTGTCTTAAGATTTATTGTCTTAACTCCAACAGCGACTCTTCCCAGTCCTCTTAAGCTGGAAGAACTAAATTTAACTGCTCTACCTCCTGTAGAAACCAAAACCAATTCAGTATTTTCATTCACTCTCTTTACTTCCTTTAATTGATCTCCTTTTTGTAAATTAATAATCTTTCTTCCAAAGTCATTGGCGCCCTTTACATGATCTATTTCTAACTTTTTACCGATTCCATTCTTTGTAACTAAAAACAAACTTGATTTTTTTGAAAGGTTTAGGTCATATTCAGAAATCACAGTAACTATCTGAATTTCATTAATTTCTTCAGCCTCTCCTTCTGGTTTCTTTTCATTCTTTTTGATAATTTCCTTAAAACTCAGAAAATCTATAAAGCAATGGTCATCTTTGACAAAAATGTTTAATGGAGTTCCAATTAATTCTTCACTGTTTACGCCATAGACTTTTCCCAAATTAGTAAAGAAAAATAATTGAGAATTCTTGTGAGTTATAAAGATTTGAAAATTTTTCTTGCTACCTAAATTAACCAGTTTTTTATCTTTTCACTGCTCTTCAATAGTTTTAAGCGGTATAGAAGCCACATGATTAGATTCATTAATAAATAAAATCAATAGCTCTTTTGTCATATTTATTTGATTGAAATTTTAAATTTAATGCAATATTTCGTTAATTTAACAATTATTTAGGTTTGCATTTAATTCTTTTAGAGATTTTCGAATATTTAATAAATATTTCAAAAAACCATAACAAATAACTCTTTAAGAAAAAACTCAAACAATACTTAATAAAAGTTATTTAAAAGTTCTATCTCCCCATTTCAGAGGAAAATAGACTAAATTATTCCTCTACAGTAACTTCTTCAGTAGGCTTTTCTAATTTATCTTCTAAGGAGACATATTTTGCGAAATGAATTACTTTATCTTTTTTGTCTTTCGCCAAGTCAATTAACCTAACTCCTTTTGCATCTCTTCCTTTTAGGACTGATATGTTCTTCGCAATACTAAATCTGTTTAAGTGATTTTGTTTGGTCATTAACGCAATTTCCTCATCCCCTCTAATCGCGACACAAGCAACTAATTTCTTATCAGTCTTGTATGCGACTCATCCTCTCTGCCCTCTTTTGTGAACCTTAAAAGCACTTAATTCATTAATCTTTCCATTTCCCTCTTCACTAATTGCTAACAATTTATCTCCCTCGTAACTGGAAGAAACAGAAACCAAATCACCTACATAAATCTTTTTGCCCTTCTTTGTCTTAAAGAGACTAATTCCCTTAATTCCTCCGGCCCCTCTACTTCTTTCTTTTAATTCTTTGGCATTAAATCTAAGCATTCTTGCGTCAGGAGAAGTCAATAATATATCAGAGTCATCCTTAATCTTGATTACTCCTTTCAGCTCATCTCCTTTAAATAATTTCATTGCTCTTTTTCCTTTTCTAGTAATGGTTTTGAAGTTATTGTGTATTCTTACATTTCCTTCTTTGGTTAATCTTTGCTCGCTACTCAATCGAGTTTTCTTTACTAAACCTTTTTTGGTAGCAAACAATAGATAAAGATCCTTTTCATAATCTTCTGGCGTGATAGCAATTAACTGAATTACTTTTTCATCTTCTTGAAACAAAGAATCTTTCTGTCCAAGTAAATTCTTGATAGCAAGAGGCTTATTTGTTCACTTGTTTGAGTTGCTGACTTTGATATCATAGCCCTTAACCTTATAAACCTTTCCCAAATTAGTAAACAAAAATAAATCGTCATGAGAGGATGCGAACAATAAATCTGTCACAAAATCCCTAGATGAATAATTCCCAACATCCGCACCCTTAGTTCCGCGTCCACTCAACTTAATTACTTCTAAAGGCAAAGCTGAAATAAAGTTTTTGTGAGTAACTCCTATTGCCAATGTTTCTTTTGGAATTAGGTCTAATTGGCTTAATGAATATCCTTTGGTGAAATCAATTTGAGTCCTTCTTTGGTCATCTATATACTCTTGCATAATTTCCATAAGTTGTCTTTTGATTTCTTGATTTTGTAACTCTTTACTAGCCAATCTTTCCTCGTGAGCTATTCTGAATCGAGTCTTCTCTTCTAGTTCATCAATTAACTTTTGAAACTCAATTCTTTTAAGTTGTCTAATTGGAAGATCAAATATGTCTTTAACTTGAACATCTGATAAAGAATACTTTTCTTTAATTAATTTCTCAGGCTCATCTTCTTGAGTAATAATGTCTATAGCTTCTTTGAGATCTGTCACTATTATCCTTCTTCCTTCCAATAAATGAATTCGAGCTCTTAGTTTTTCAAGATTGAACTGAGTTCTTCTAATTAATACCTCTAATTGATAAGCAAGATATTCCTTTAATATTGGGATAATTCCGAGGGTTTTAGGTTCTCTTTGTCCTGTTGTACCTACACTTAATACTGTTAAGTTAGCTGAATAAGGCTGTTGAAGGGAAGTATATTTATAAAGGTTGTTAAGTATCGTTTCAAGCGGAGCTTCCTGTCTACATTCAATAACTAATCTAACTCCTTCCTTTAAGTTAGATTCATCTCTAATATGCTTAATAAATCTTTGAAATAAAGGAAGAACTGTAAACTCAGGATTTTTTTCATCACTGGCTAATTGAGCGATTTTTTTAATTAATCTATTCTTTTTAACTCCATATGGAATTTCAGTGAAAATAATTTGGTTTTTTTCTCAATCTAGTTCTGCTCTAGCTCTTATTCTGAATGATCCTTTACCAGTTAATAAATATTTCTGAACTCCTTTGTAACCTAAAATTAGTCCGCCAGTAGGGAAGTCAGGCCCTTTAATTATCTCCAACATCTGTGATTCATGTAATGAAGGTTCGTCCAACAGTGCTATTGCTAATTGACACAACTCTTTTAAGTTATGAGAAGGAATTTTTGAAGCCATTCCAACTGCAATTCCATCTCCCCCATTCAAGAGAATTGAAGGAACAACAATAGGTAAGATAACTGGTTCTTCTTTTGAACCATCATAGTTAGGAACAAAATCTACTGAATTTTCCTTAATCCCATCTAAGAATTTTTCTCCAAGTTTGCTCATTTTCACTTCGGTATAACGCATGGCTGCTGGAGCATCTCCATCAATAGAACCAAAGTTTCCTTGCCCTTCTAATAATGGATATCTCATGCTGAAATCTTGAGCTAATCTCACTAACGCGCCATAAATAGAACTGTCTCCGTGGGGGTGATAGGCCCCCATTACAGCACCAACTAGAGTAGCAGACTTTCTAAATCTAGCATCACTAAACATCTTTTCTTCATAAGCAGCATAAAGAATTCTTCTATGAACTGGCTTAAGTCCGTCTCTTAGATCTGGAAGTGCTCTAGAAGTAATAACAGAAAGGGAATAGTCAAGAAAAGATTGTTCAGCCTCTGAAACTAAGTTCTGCTCTTTTACCTGTGAATCTGCTAAAGCCCCTAAGAGCTTTTCTAAAGTACTAGAAAGTTTTGAGCTCAACTAAATATCCAAAACTGCTTTGTAATAATTCTGTTCTATAAATTCTCTTCTTGGTTTTACGTGTTTACCCATTAATCTATTCATTGCGGCTTGTGTTTCTTCAAAATCTCTTCTGGTAATTTGCAGAAAGGTTCTTGTTTTTGGATCCATAGTGGTTTCTCACAATTGGGTAGGAGACATCTCTCCCAGCCCTTTGAATCTATTTATTTCAAAAGATTTTGACTTATTTCTTTCTTGTTCAAACTTTTCTCTCTCTTTGTCATCAAAAAGATATATGGTTTCTTTTCTAGAGGATGCTCTGTATAGAGGAGGCTGTGCTATGTAAATATTTCCATTTTCTATTAACGGACGCATGTATTTGTGAAAGAAAGTTAGTAGAAGAACTCTAATGTGTGCACCGTCTACATCAGCATCTGTCATTAAAACAATCTTGTTGTATTTCAGCTTTTTGATATCGAACTTCTTGTCAAAATCACAACCAATAGCTGTTACTAAATTTCTAACTTCGGAATTCTTTCCTACATTAGTATTTTTTTCTACATTAATCAACTTACCTTTGATTGGCAAAATGGCTTGAAATTCTCTATTTCTTGCGCTCTTCGCTGAGCCACCGGCAGAATCCCCCTCAACAATGTAAAGTTCAGAAAGTTCAGGATTTTTAATAGTGCAGTCTGCTAACTTCCCCGCAAAGTCTAATAGGCTTTCTCTTTGAATTTCCTTATCTAGAAGATGAACTCTTTCTCTTTGTAATCTTTTTCTGTATTCTTCCTCAACATGAGTCAATATGGCCTGCATTGCTTCCACATTTTCTTGAAAAAATAAGTGGAATCATTTATCTATTTCTTCTTTGATCTTTTTTCTAATTTCTTGATTAATTAAGGTTTCTTTGGTTTGTCCTTTGTATATCGGGTCTGTATAGTAAAGAGAGATAATTGCAGTTAAACCATTTGTAACATCTTCTTTTTTTAGGTCATATTTGTCCTTAACCATCTTATGGTCAAAGGCATATTCTCTGATACATTCCAAAATACCATCTCTAACTGACTCTAAATGAGTTCCTCCTAAAGAAGTGGGAATATTGTTACAAAAGCTGTAAATTACTGGCTCTTCTCTATCTTCGACATATTGAAAAGAAAGTGACAGCTTTAATAAGTTCTTTATTTCCTCATTTTTAGTTTTTCTTAAGACCTCTGTTTCTGTAATTTCAATATTTTGAATGGAGTGAACAGGTTGTAAGTTTGCATTAATCTTTTCTACTCAGTCTGTTAAACCTCCCTCAGAAAGGAAAGATACTTTTTCTTGAGTAGGCTTATGTTCGAAACTAAAAGAGATGTTTTTATTTAGGAAAGAAAGTCTCTCTAACCTATCTTTAATTAGTCCAAGGTCATATTCAAATTCTTCAAAAATTTCAAAGTCTGGTTGTCATTTCACTTTAGTTCCAGAAAGAGAACTATCCTCTAATTCTGTTCAGTCCGGCCCTGACTCTAACCTTCCACCATCTACAAATCTAGTCTTATAAAACCTCCCTCCTCTCTTCACTTCAACTTCAAGAAAAGTAGAAAGGGCATTAACACATTTAACCCCTACTCCATGAAGCCCCCCAGACATTTTGTAGCTAGAGTTATCAAACTTACCTCCAGCCCCAATAGAAGTAAAGATAGTAACTATATTTGAGAGGCCTGTTTTTTCATTCAATCCTGTCGGTAACCCTCTGCCGTTGTCTGCTACTGAAACTATGTGATCTTCTTCAATAACTAGTTCTATTTTGTTTGCGAAACCAGCTACTGCTTCATCTACAGAGTTATCTAGTGCTTCTCAAATTAAGTGATGTAACCCTCCAAGTCCCTTATCGCCAATATACATCCCAGGTCTTTTTCTAATGTGTGCATTCCAATCAAGAACTTGAATAGATTTGTCATCATAATTATTTATTGGCTTTGTTTCCTCGTCAGACATTACTTAATTATTGAATTAATTTCCCTTAACCCTATTGATGCTAAGTTTTAAAAAACACTTAATAACTCCTTATATATATTATTTATGTCTTCAACTAATAACATCTATAAGCAAGTAAATTTAAGTTCTCATTCACAACTTCTAATTGTCGATCAATATTTTCTAATATCCTGTTGTGTTTCTCTAATATTTTGTTATGTTCTTCGAAAGATATAGATAAATCAATCAAACATTTAACAATGCTTTTAATATCTTCTGACACTGAAAATTGCAATAGTCTTTAATTTTTAATTTTAAAGTAAATTATTCTTCAGTTTCAAGTTGTTTTTTGTAAACTATTCCCTTGTATTTGGAGAAGAAATATAAAGAATTAACTATTCCTTGCTCGCTATTCCCAGACTTTCTTGAAGAGGGGAAAGGTAACATATCTGGACTTCTAGACGGAGCTAAATTCAGATGAATTCTACTAACCTCTAACTGGTGTGCTAGTCCTGAAGCTTTATCTAAATTCTCACTAAATATAGAGGCTTGTAATCCATATCCCAAGTCATTTATTTTCTGAATTGTTTCTTCTACATCTTCAAAGCTAATAACTCCTAATATCGGTCCAAATGCTTCTTCATTAGCTAATAAATGCTTAAAAGTGACACCCTTAAATACTATGTTTGGTACCATATTGTTTTGGATTTGATCTCAATCAATCTTCGGAGTTAAAAGTTGTGAGTCTTTATTTAAGCAATCTTCATAAATCTCTTTAAGTTTTTTAATAGCTCTTTGACTATTTAAGGGCATTCGAGAAGGTTGAACATCCTTCATCTGCTCAATTAACTCTTCACAAAACCTATCAACTACTGAAGATTCAACACAAGCTAACTGAATAGAAGTGCATCTCTGCCCACTCAAAGAAAAAGAACCTTTAATGATTTCTTTAATTGAGTTAGGTCCATAATCCTCTAGAACTAAAGCTACATTTAAAGCACTTAACTCAAGTGACTGAGGGATTGTCGGCAAAGCTCTGGATAATTCAATTCCTGCCTCTCTTCCCCCTGTCAATGACAAAGCTGAGATATTAGGCTTTTCTTTTACTAAATACTTAGATAGATCTGAACCCCTGCCTGTATAGAAATTCAATACCCCTGGAGTTATCAAATAATTATCTAAAGACAGTTCATTAAATATCTTGGAAAGTAACCAACCACACAAAGAGCCCGACATAGAACACTTCAACACTACTGAATTACCCATTAAGATTGCTGGAACAATCTTAATAATGACAGTATTTACTGGATAGTTATATGGAGTAACTACTAGCGAAACTCCTAAAGGTACTCTGTAGAATATTCCCTCTATTTCATCAGAGATTAAAGGATATTTCTCGGAATTAAAGCACTTAGGATTTTGCATCAATCTATCAAAAGCATGTGTTGTCTCCGTTATGTATTCAATACTCCTATCCACTTCTTCTTGTGCGTCTTTTTCAGTTTTTCCAGTCTCTAACCTAATTAATTGAACTAAGAGTCTAGAGTTCTCTTTTAGCTTGGAACCAAACTGAAACATAAACTTCTCTCTGGTCTTGTAGTCAACTTGCTTTCACTTCTCAAAGCCTTGTTGTGCAGACTCAAAGATTAACTTCTTATGTTTCTCATCTAATAATGGAACTGTTCCAACACACTCTCCAGTTAAAGGAGAATAGAGCTTCTCTTCAGGTAAATCTGCATCCACAATCTCTCCATTTATATAACTATTGGCTTTATGCATTACATCTCAATTCTTGCATTCAAAGATCTAATAGGAATTGAACAAATAAAACAGTTTTGATCTATCTTTCTCACAACCTTAGTTAACTCCTGTAGTTCTATTAATAAGCAAATGAACTCAAGCTGGGCTTGAGATCTTAGACTATAACTACCAAAAGAGGGGACTATTGTAAAGCTGTGAGGGAATTTTCTATCTATCAACTCATTTCTAATTTCTAAGAACTTATTAGTAAAGATCTTTACATTGATAAATCTAAATCTAGGGTAAAAGACATTAAATATAAATCTTCTAACAAATAAGGCAATTAATAAAGCAAAAAACAGTGGAGAAAAGAAGTTAGAAAGTAATTCTTTAGCTGGCTTACTTCCCCCTCCATTTGTAGCCCAAGGAATATAACTCCCTGTTATATAAGAAAAGGTGCAAAAACAAAAGCTAGTGTAAAAAATTAACTTGTTTGCAAAGTAAGACTTAGCCCTAAATAGATAGAAAATAACTCAATCAACTCCCCCGCCACAACCTCCAAGTGCATATAGCAAAGAAGTTATTAATGCATTAAGAAATGAAAAGACTATTGCATAAATAAACAAAATAATGATTCCACTTTTTACTGGAGATTGACTAGGTCCCGCAGATTGTGTTGCATTATCCCAAACTAAAAAGAGATTTTTCCCATTCTGTTCTGTTGAACCATTTTTTCCAAATGGATTAGAAAACAAAAAGAATTCTTTGAAACCCCATTCCTGAGGTAAATTAGACAAAATCAACCCAGTAACAGAAGATCCCACTATAAACAAAACACTCAATCTAGTCATTTCTTTTCCAATTACCCTATAAGTGCACAAAGCCATAACCAAATTAATTACAGAGTTGAAAACTCAGAAAAGTATTAAATAAGCTACATCTGCCTTTTCCCCCGCAATTCCCTTTACACACCTACCTATAGACTGCCAAATAGAAAGTAATCCAGGGTTATATAAAGCTACTCTTTCAACAAAAAAGAAATTAAGACATCCTGAACAAAAAGATAAAAGAAGTACTAGAGCCATTTTGGCTCTTGGATTCTTTAAAGACCAAACCCTCTGAAAAGAAAGTCCTCCTGTAGTTTTAAAAGAGAGTTTTCTTGTGTCTCCAAGTATTGTAGAATCAGAGTTTTGATAGTTCAATTGAAAGGCTGACACAGAAATTAGTCAGAAATTATATTCAAATAGAATTTACAATCAATTCGAGACTCATATGGTCTCCTAGAGGCCAAATGGTATTTCATTTTGAACTCTGAAAAGGCCATATAGCTCAGTGGTAGAGCAAACGGCTGTTAACCGTTTGGTCGCAGGTTCGATCCCTGCTGTGGCCGCCAAATTATTAAGGTCTGTTGGTGAAGTGATTAACACACATGCCTTTCACGCATGCATGCATGGGTTTGAATCCCATACAGATCGCCAAAGGGTTGTTAGCTCAGTGGGAGAGCAACTGCCTTACAAGCAGTAGGCCAGGGGTTCGAATCCCTTACAACCCACCAAAGCCGGATTAGCTTAGTGGTAAAAGCGGTCGACTTGTAATCGATTGAGATGGGTTAGAATCCTGTATTCGGCACCAATTTACGTTGATATGCGTTTATGGCGGAATTGGCAGACGCGCTAGCCTTAGGAGCTAGTATCTTAGAAAGATGTGTGGGTTCGATCCCCTCTAAACGCACCAATTTAAGGCTATCTATTTTGTTACACTAAACTTCCCTATCTCTTTATCTAATAAGAATCTAATAATTCCTGTAGGACCATATCTGTTTTTTCCTATCTTTAAAGAGATTTCTGTAGAGTAATTAAGTTCTTCATCTCCAACCATTTCTATTTCATCTTCTAGTTCAACAACTTCCTTCATTTTTTTACCTAAGCTAGGAAATAAGAAGATAACTATGTCTGCGTCTTGTTCAATAGAACCAGAATCTCTTAAGTCAGAGAGAACAGGAATTCTATCTGACCCTCTTCTTTCCTCTAGCTTTCTATTTAGTTGAGAAAGAGAGAGAATGCAAATATTCAATTCCATTGCAAGAATCTTGAGTTGTCTTGAAATTAAGCTGATTTTTTGAGTAGGATTTAGGTTATTTAGTTCCTTGTCTAAAGGTAGATTAATTAGCTGTAAATAGTCAATAATTACTAGCTTTAGTGAATATTTACGGGCTCATAACTTAATGGTTGCAATTATCTTTCCTAAAGTTATGTTGGCATCATCGCAAAATAACAAGTTAGCTTCAGAAAGTCTTTTCTTAGAGTTCTCTATTATCCCTAGATAGAGGTCTTGAACCTTTTTTCCTTCAGTTAATCTTTGGAGGGTATACAACTCTGTTTTGGAATCAATTGCAATCAATTTCTCAATAATGATTTCGTTAATCATTTCTAGAGAGAAAATTCCTATGGCATTCTCTTTCTCAGCCTTAAAAGGAGGAGAGATCTTGTGAAGATTATTGTTAATTAGATTAAGAGCAAAAGTGGTTTTTCCAACTCCAGGTCTAGAAGCGATAACAACAAATTGTCCAGGCTTAAATCCTTTAATCTTGAAATCTAAAAGGGAATATCCGGAGGTTAAATAACGATCAGATTCTTGTGTTTGACTACTTTCTACTAGATAGTCATAAGACTTTACTACCTCCTTAGAACTTAAATAGTTAAGCTTTCTGTCTTTTAAGGTAATCTCTAAGAAAGACTTTTCTCATCTAGCAATTAAGTCATTAATAATGTCTGAATTACATCTAGTTTGTAGAATCTCTTGAGACAAATTATTTAACTCTTTCTTAACTCAATTATTTCTCAATATTTCTAGGTATTTTCTGAAATTAAAGAAATTAGCCCTTCTAGGTAAATTAGTTAGATAATCTGAACAACTTTCTAAAAAACTCTGATTGAATTGATTATTGCTCTTTAAGGATTCATAGATCAGAATAGGATCAAAAGAACCATTCTTAACCTCTAGAGTTAATAACGTTTGAAATATCTGTCTAGGTATTGCATTTTGAAAAAATTCTGGTGCAACAGCTTCTATCTCTGAGAGATTAATAACATCTGCATAGTTGTATATATAGGAAGATAGGACAGCCCTTTCAACTCAGGCAATATCTAACTCTGTGAGTGACTTCTTGCTTTCTCCCTCCTGCACGGGGGAAGAATTTTAACTACAAGAAATTAATCCGCTACAAAAGGTAACAAACCAATATATCTTGCTCTCTTGATAGCTTGAGTAAGTTGATGTTGATGTTTTAAGCAATTTCCAGAAATCTTGTGAATCAAAATCTTGTTGTATCTTTTCAGGTAGTTTTGAAGAAATTCAACTTCTTTGTAATCTATTAATAACTTTCCTTGTCTACAAATCCAACAAGGCTTTCTGTATCTATGTGGTTTTTTAGGTTTAGGAACAAATTGTGCTGGGGCAGGTTGTTGTGAGGTGGGACTTACTGGTTGTTCGGTAGTTGTGGTTTGGGTTTGGTTTTCTGTTTGAGTATCCACTCTCTAATTTAATCCTCGATTTCTTTGTTCATATTGTAAATGTCTTCTAGTTCTGGAGATGATTCAGGAGTTTCATAATTTTCTTCTCTTGTTTCAGTAGTCATTATCTCAGGTAAATTAGAGATATTGTTATCTACTAAAGTTTCTTCTTGATTCTTCAGTAAGTATCTATCTTCTGAATTATTTTCAGTATTACTTAAGTTACTTGACTCAAATGCCTTATTCAGTCTTTGATAAAGCATTTCTATCTTATCTACTTGCAAATCTACTCTTTTAATAACTCTGCCTTCTATATTGGTGTAATTGTTAGTTAAAAGTGTGTACTCTATAAATACACTATCTCCTTTTTTTAGATAAGTAGAAATATATTGTGCTCTTTTCCCCCAAGCAATGCAATTGTAGTAATGTGTCTTAGCTGATTGATTAGCTCTAGTGTAATTTTCACTACAGGCCACTGAAAATCTTGAATAATCTAAAGAGCTACTGGTAATTCCTGGGACTGGATCAGCTGTGAAGTTCCCTATGAGATACCCTTTTGGAAGCATTGGGTTAGCAAGAATTAAATAGGTTTTGTGGTGCCAACTCTAAAACCAGTTTTTTGTTTCTTAGCTCTAAACTCTTGATATTTCTTTGCTCTACGCTCTGCAGCTTGTATTTTTTTAGGATTAACACTGCCACGATACCCGTAATTTTTCTCTATATTAATAATTAGGTGTCGAAGGATTTTTGGATTAAGATTCGACAAAGTTTTGAAGTTTTCTAGCTTTTCTGAATTAGAAGTTGTGAAGTTTAAAAGATATCTGTGAGCCTCTGTTTTATGCTTTATCGGATAAGCTAATTTATCAGACCAAGAAACACTTAAACTGTAACCCTCTTCTTCTTTAAATAAATCTACTAAAGGAGCTACTTCTTTTTCTGACTCTTCTTCCGAGCAGCCAGAATCAACCAAAAACATAATCTCATACTTAGGCAAAACTAATTAAATATGGCGTAGCAAGAAGGACTCGAACCTACAACCGCAAACTTAGAAGGTTTGTGCTCTATCCCAATTGAGCTATTGCTACAGCTCTACCTTCTTGAATTATTATATTTTCTCGGGTCATTACTTGAGATATTCAAATATATTAGTTCAATCTCCTTGTTTATTTAACATCTTTTGACCAATTTCTTCGGCTTTCTTTTTTGTTTGTTCTCACTTATTGATTAATCTATTTAACTCTTCTACCTTTCTACCTGAACCTCTAACAATTCTTGCTCTTCTACTACTTTCAGCCTTAATAATCTTTGGGTTTTTCTTTTCATAGGGAGTCATTGACTGTATTAGAACTTCTCATTTTGCAAATTCTTCTTCAACTACTGAAGATTGACTCATAAGTTTTTCTGACAAGCCACTTAGGTGTGGAAAAAATTTCAATAAACCTCCAAAAGATCCAAGTTTCTTAACCTCTTTGAGTTGAATAATTAAGTCTCCTAAATCAAACTTACCTTTAAGGAATTTATAAATTGATTGTTCAGCTACATTGGTATCAATCTCTTTCTCCTCAATTTTCTCTGCAAGACTTTGAACATCCCCTTCTCCCAATAGCTTAGAGACAATTCTGTCAGGATAAAAAACTACTAAATCTTCAATACTTTCTCCCTCTCCCAAGAACTTAATAGGTAACTTATAGAAATAATGAGCTGATAAAGCTGCCCCCAATGGAGACATTGAGTCAGATTTAGTAACTATCAAACTATCTACAGTGATACTTTCACAAAATAACTTAACTATTTCTAAAGACTCTTGACCGGCCAAAGCGTCTAAAACTAAGATGGTTTCAGTTGGATTAACTATAGAGCTAAGTTTTTTTAGATAACTTAATCCCTCTAAGTCCTTAGGTAAAACTCCTCCACTGTCATAAAGAATAGAGTTAACCTCTCTGTTTTTTAATTGTTCCTCAAATTCTTGAAGTCCCCCCTCACCATCTAATTCTTTAATAAAGTGACTCTTTATTCCTAGCGGAGTAACTAATTGTTGAAGTTGCTCAAAAGCTGCAACTCTATTGACATCTAAGCTTACTGTCTCAATAGTCTCAATCCCTTTTTTGTTTTTAAGATAATAGGCTAGTTTAGCTACAGTGGTAGTTTTTCCGGAACCATTAGTACCTATTAAAAGAAACTTGTCTCTCCCTTTTTTTCTAAGCTTTAAAGGTTCTGCCTCAATCCCGAGAGAATTAATTAATTTATCTTTAATCTTTTGGTAAAGCTCTAATTGAACCTCTTCTTTTCCCATAAAAAGTCTTTTTTCCTCTTTCAAAGATTCTTTTATTTCCTGAAAAAATTGCTCAACCACTTCATAATTGACATCGGCTTTAATAAATTCATTTTTCAATTCCTCGAAGATTAGTTCCATTTCTTTTTCTCCGATAACTCTGGCCAGAAAATTATGCTTAATTTTTCTTGCTAAAACTTTTTGCAAAATCTTGGAAAGCAAAAGCATATTTAATGAATAATTAACCTAAAGATTCCAAATTCTTTTTCTCCCTTCCTAATTAAAAAATAAAAGTATCTAGAAAGAGAGTTATCTAATTTCTCTTTGTGATTAGTTAATTTCTTTCCAAAACAAAAGATACACTTCTCTTGTTCAACTAATCTTTTAGATTCACTATGAGATTTAGACAAACCCAATTGAATCAAAATACCAGAAAGATTCATTGACTCTGCAGAACTATAAGAAGGAATCTCTTCCATTAAAAGCTTTAGTTCTTCTTTGGTTCACTGACTTGACTCAATAAATCTCTTAGAGTCAAACAATCAATCAGAGATTTTGCTCACTCTCTCAAATTTCTCTAATGAATAAACCTGAGAAAATAGTTCCTTAATAACTCTTGGTTTTAATTCTTGAGGAGGTAACTCTAATTCCTCTTGAGAAATAGAAAACACAAAATTAGCTAAATTTCTAAGTTGTAAATCTGACAGATTTCAGAAGTATTGAAAGACTTTATATTCAGGGCTTAAAAAGTTATCTAAAAACAAAGCTCCTTTAGTGCTCTTCCCGAACTTAACTCCAGAAGAATCAGTCAATAATGGAATGGTAAAGCCCCCAACTTGTAAATTCTCTTGTTTTCTTCTTATGAACTCAATTCCAGTTGTGATATTGCCTCATTGATCTTGACCCCCGACTTGAATGCCTATGCCTTTGTTCTTAGCTAAACAGTAGAAATCATAAGACTGTAATGCAGGGTAAAACACATCTTTCATATTTAAGGTCTCTTGTTGGAGTCTCAACTTCAAAAAATCTTTAGCAAGCAAAGTAGAAACATTAAAAAGTGGGAGCAACTCAGCCAAAAAAGAAATGGAAAAAGAAGAATAAAACTGAGAATTCAATACTATCTCCGCATCTGGAACTAATCTTTTTAGTTGAGATTGAATGTATTTCAAGTTATTTTCTCTTTCCTTTGGAGTTAAAAATCTTCTTTCATCAGCCTTTCAAGAGGCATCTCCGATTGGGGTAGTAAAGTCTCCCAAAATAATTACTGTAGGTATTTGATATTGAGTAGCTCTATTTAAAACAGAAAGAAGTAAATAGTGTCCTCAATGCAGAGAATTGGCGGTTAAGTCAAATCCAACATAAATCCCTAAACCAAAATCCAATAACTTCTCTAATCCTTCTAGAGAAGTTGAGTTATAGATTACCCCTCTACTCTTAAGTTCTTTTAAAAAGTTACTTCTCTTGGAGAAAGGCGTAAAGGCTGTGTAAATTAAAAAATCACTAAACTTTTGAATTTAACTGTAATACTTCAGATTTAAAAGATTCATAGATATTAGATAAAGAACCTATTCCTTGAGAGTAAATATCTATTACTTTTGACAACAACTTAGCTAAGCTGATTACCTTTACATAATCTTTTTTTTCTTGTAAAGGAACGCTATCGGAAACCAGAATTTCAGAAAACAAATCTTCTTGATAAGCTGAGTCAAAAAGACTTCAAGCCTGTCCACTAAATAAACCATGAGTGGCACAAATAATAGTTGATTTAGCTCCTAATTTCTTCAAAGTTTTAATTGCTAATATAACAGTTCCTCCTGTACCAATAATGTCATCAAATATCAAACATTTTTTATCTACAACATCTCCATAAACAGTGTGTTCATTAATCTCCCCTTTCTTACCTCTAATCTTTTCCATAATGACAATAGGAATTGAAAGTAAATTAGAAAGTACTCTGGTTCTCTTTGTGGCTCCAAAATCTGGAGAGACTATCACAAACTCCCTTAATTTAGAGCCGTAAGTTCTTATTAAGTACTCAGCGAATAATGGCACAGCATATAAATGGTCAATGGTGATATCAAAAAAACCTTCAATTTGATCAGAATGTAAATCTAAAGTAGTTATCTTATTAGCTCCTGAAACACTAATTAGATTAGAGATAAGTTTTGAAGTTATTGGGGCTCTTTTTTCTGTCTTTCTATCTTGTCTTGAGTAAGCAAGATAGGTAATAATGAGATTTATTTCTTTGGCGGCAGCTCTCTTAATGGCATCAATAGTCACCAATAACTTCATAAAGTTTTCATTCACAGGAGCAGAAAGACTGTGTAAGAGAAAGACCTTCTTTCCCCTAACAGAAACTTTTGGTTGAACAAAATATTCTCCATCTGGAAATGAAAAGATATTAAGTTCTGAAAAAGGGAGCTTAAACTCTTTTTCTAAGTTGTCTTTAAGAGTCTCAGAAATATTTATATGGAAATAAAGGCTGTCTGAAGAATCTACCACCTAAAAATAAATATTTAAAAGTTTCTATATTATCTATTTAAGTTTTTAGGTTCAATCCCAAAAATCTAACTCAACTTCAGAAGGAGTTAATGACTGTAATAAAGCTGGAACTCTAAGTAAATGAATTTCAAAACACAACTGAAATAAGACCCTAGCTCTTTTCTTTTTGGTTAGCTCTTTACTCTTAATGGTTCCCAAATAACTAAGCTAGTAATTGACACCATTTAGACACACTAGTGAATATATTAGGTAATACTTTATTTTTATAACTACAGTCAGTTAATTCAATCAAGTGACTATTTTTTAATCTCTTTAAGAATAATACTCTCATTTGTCTTCCCATCTCCTTATCTCTTATTAATAAAGAACTTTCAAAGTTGAGATACAGTGACCTATAGTCTCAATTGTATGTACCAAAATATACTATTTCATCATCTATTATTGTTAATTTTTCATGATTAAAACCTAGATACTCATAAATCTCTATATTATTGGAGGCAAAGCTAGATAATAGTTTTCTATGAACTCTTAATACCTTATCTTTAAGATCCGCTTCCTTAGGCAAGATAATTTGTACTCTTACTCCAATCTGACTAACGAACTTAAGAGCATTCAAGATATCTTTTGGGGGATAAAAGTAAGGAGTTGAAATTCTTATTACCTGCTCTGCTGAAAGAATTAAGTTCAATAGATTAGTCTTAATAGGCCTATCCTCTAGTAAAGGAGAAGAAGGAACTAATTGTAACTCTAACTTTCCTTTATTTTGATGATTAAATCCAAAATAATGTTGAGAATCAAGTAACATATCCAACTCTTTCTCCTCCTTTTTAGGTTGAATTAAGCCTCAGTGGAATGCAAACAATACATTTAAAGAATTAACTATCTCTCCTTCTAACGAGATAGATAGTTCAGAGGTTGGAAAGAACTTGTCAGTTATATTGAAGTACTCATCTGAGACATTACAACTTCCAAACAATGCATACTGATTGTCTACCACTAACAATTTATTGTGGTTTCGAAAGTTCCATCACAGCTCATTTCCTTTAGTAAATAGAGGATTAAATATCCTGTATTTAATTCCTGAAGACTTAATTCTTTTCTGAGCCTTCTTTGAAATCTTGAAAAAGTTACCTCAACCATCAACTATTAACCTAACCTCAACTCCTTCTTTAATCTTTTGTTCCAGTAATTGAATCAAGTAGTTAAATACATATCCTTCAGAAAATATGTAGTACTCAATATGTATGAACTTTTTTGCTTTCTTAATAAGCTGAACTAAGCAAAATAAACAATCTTTTGCATTATCTATTATTTGAGCTGAATTACCTTGAGTTAAATATCTGTAACAAGCTAATTGGTTGTATTTAACTAACTTATTGAAGTTCTTTTTCTTACTTCTGAGAAAAACAGGCACTCAACTCTTATCTCTATTAAAGTTAAGAAATCTACCTTCATAATCTTGATGTCTTTGTAATGATTCAAGATATTTTCCAATTAAATCGCTATTTAACTTGTCCATTCAAAGTAAGAAATATCCAATGGGAAAGACAAAAGGCACAAAGACAAAGGAAGCCACATAAAAGATTAGATGTACATTACTTTTTTTGAAATTCCCAAATAACCTAAAAACCGTATAAGAACTTAAAAGATAATTACCTATTAAAGAACTAAATAATAGACTTACTCCTATTGCTGGGCTTCCCAAGAATGGGAGGCTAGTTAAAAAAAGACTAAGAAATAAAACTGAAAGAGCTAATCCACATATTCTGAAAGACTTAAGTGACCTATATGTTTCTAACTGTTCCGTCGTATAGCTTAGTTTTGTTTATTTTTATTTCTTAAGTTCTCAACCATTCTAGATTTATAGGCTTCAACTCCAGGTTGATCAAAAGGATTTTGTCCAAATAAATAAGCAGAAAACATAGCTGAAAGACAAAGAAAGAAATATAAGTAACCAAATGTAAACGCTGATCAATCATTTACATTCAGAACCAAAACACTTATATTTTTTAAGTCTCTGTGTGCATTAACGGTACCAAGAAAGGCTGCTTGATTTATCTCTCTTAAGCTAGTGTCTTTAAGTCAATCTAACTTATCTTCATTTCCAAAGACAGTTCCTTGAACCTTTAATTCATCTTTTCTATTATCATCTTTAACTCAAACTATGGTCTGAAAGAAAGAAGTATTTCCTTCTTGTAGTAACTGGCCAACTGAATGGAGATCAGGAGTAAAGTCCAATATTACAGGCATTAATCCCTTATCGCCTTTTCCTTCTGATTCAGCAAACAATTGTTTCATTTTGTGAAGTATTCCATTAACTTGAGGATCGTAAGCAATTAAACATTCAGAGCTTAATTTCTTATTCTCAAAGAAATAATTTCTGTAAGCTGCATATTGAAAGGGAACATTAGAAGAATAATCTAAGTGATAACAATCTTCATAACAGGCCTTGGCTCCAGCCATTAATTCTTCTCCAGAAATATTACTTAGTATTGCTGGCACTAACCCTACAGGAGTTAAGGTGGAATATCTTCCCCCAATACTCTTCTCTATTCCAAAAATATGGTAGTTATGTTTCTTGGCTAGTTCATACAAACATCCTTCTCCATCAGTTGTTATGGCAACAATGAACTCATTGTGTTTTTCTCTTTCTCTCTCAAAAAGCAAATCTCTTAAGAATCTAAATGTAACTGCACTTTCTAAAGTCCCGCCAGATTTAGAGATAACTACTACAGCAAATTTTTTGTTCTTTAAATAATTAATAGTTTCCTCAAGAAATCTAGAAGAAAAATAAGGAACAAATAAGAATTCAAAGAACTTTTTAGTAGTGCTAGGTTGCTCTACAAACTCTAAGCAAGCTTTGCTCCCGAGATAAGAACCTCCTGTTCCTATTATTACTACAACCTCTACTCCTTTATCAACTCAATCTTGTCTAATTCCCTTAGCTTTATCAAATATTTCCTTGTGATCTTCAAAAACTCAGGGAATTCACCCTGTCATCTCAACCCCTTTAGCCTGCTTCAACTGCAAGCTATTAAAGATTTCTTTAAGTTTGCTTGCATACAATGCCCTTATCTCATCTTGACTAATTGCCTTCAAGAAACTTATATTCAGACTTACAGACATACTAGTAACTTCTCCCGAAATAAGCTAAACAATTTGCTTTTTGTCCGCTAAATACACAGCAAAAATTAGTATTTGGAGGTAGTTTCTTCTTTATACATCTAATAGAGAAATTATACTTTTGAGCTTTAAAGTGTGTTTCATTTTCTAGCTCATCTTTTCAAGGAGCTAACACAACCTTTCCCTCAGAAATCAGCTTAACTAACTCTTTTCATTCTCTAGTCTTAACTACAAAACTAGAAAAGTGTTGACTACTTCTATCTAATAACTCTTTGGTGTAATTCTTCTTTATCTGACTAACTTCTTGTTTTAATTCAAAGAGATTACATCTTATTTTTTCTTCAAAGATTCTGACTTTCAGAGTAACTCTAGCATTTTCTACTTCCTGTTGACCAACTATTATTACTAGGGGGATTCCCAGCCTCTCTAATCTATACATTGTTTGTCCTAAAGATCCAGAAAGAGTTTCTATAGTGAATCTATAGTTATTTAATTTCTCACATAAAGTAAAAAGATATTTTTCTGAATTCTCTTTATTTAAATCGCCAAAAATCACCACAACTATTTGTTCTTGAGCCAACTCTCAAGGAAGAACCAAACCTAATCTATCACTATGCATCTGAACTACTGAACCAATAAGTCTAGTGGAACATCCGGCGGACAATTGCACTGGAGTCAAAGCAACTGAATTATTCACTCAATACTTAATATTCAGTAATTCTGCGAAAAAAGAAGAGAGATAATGAGAAGTTGTTAGTTGAAGCACTTGACCATCAGGCAAAATACATTCATTAGTTAGAGTTTGTTCTGCACCAGGAAATCTTTCTAGCTTTGTCTTCTCTCCCCCCAGATAACTAATGCATAGTAGATTCTTAATGAGTTTCTTGTAAATTGCATCTATTAGTAATAAGTATTCTTTGGCTTCATCTTCAGAAACATGAATTGAATGTAATTCCTGTCAATAGAATTCTTTACTTCTAAAGAATAACTTAGTATTTTTTTCTGATCTATAAACAGAAGATCATTGATTTAAAAGAATAGGTAATTTAATCTTTCTTTCTTGAATTCTTTCTTTAAAAAAATGAGTAAATAGTAATTCACTAGTAGGTCTTAAAGCAACAATACTATTGAGATCATCTTTTTCAGAATGTAATCTAATAATCTCACTTAGGTCTAAGGTGTTTTGACTTTTTTGTTCAGCTACAAATCCTGAATAAGGAATTAGACTGGGAAATAAAACATTCTGAACTTTGAGTTTTGCAAATTCTTTGTTAATAAAAGACTGTATTTGTTCTCAAATAAAACAACCTCTGGGATGAAGGAAGAAAGTGCCGGAGATTAGCCCCGGACTAGCTAATCCTCCCTCTAGTAAAAGAGTTTCGTATTTAAGTTGCTCACTATTCAGCTGATTTATAGAACACGCTCATTACCAATTCCCCTTTGGTAACTGACTCACCATCTTTCTTATGTATCTTTACTTCTTTTCCTTCCATGTTTTCATTTTGAACTAACAAGGCTGAGATATCACTAGTTGCATTCTTTCTAATAACTTCTAGTGACATTTGACATAATTGATCTTTTTCTAAAACTGGCAAACCTTGAGTTAAAGAAGTAGTAAAGGCTTTCATTTCTAGAGGAATGTTCACTGTATTAATTCCAAGATGAAGCATAACTGCAATTTGAGTTTTTAACTCTCTAACTATATAAGCGTGTTGAGTCTTAAATAAAACTTCTAGATTACCAGTTAAAGGACATAAAACTTCTTCATCATCGGTAGGTTGAATACCAACTCCAACTCCCATATAACCTTCTGAAAAACCTTCATCTGGAATCTTCTTTTGATCAACAATGACTCCAGTTAGAGGAGAATAGATCTTTATCTCTTGATTTAACTCTTCCCGTTTCTTCTTAGTAAAGCCAGAAAGAAATTTTTTAACAAATTCAATTAATGCCTTCATATTTACAAAAATCCCAAAATAGTATTTTAAAACTCTTTTAATTGTTGTGGCTTACATCTAAGTGTTTGACTTCTTCCAAATAGGTTTATATTGATAGTCACTACTTGATTCTTAAGGTCTATGTCCTTAACAACTCCCTTTGCTCCCATTTCAGATAAATAAACAAAATCATTAACTCTTAAATTCTCAATAACTATCTCTCTTCTATCGTGAATAACCGTAGGTGTAGAAACATATGTTTCTTCAACTTCCTCAGTCATTGTTGGTTCCGCCCTTCCTTCTTCAGGATCGTAACCCAGACCTTCTTCCTCAACTGGTTTTGGAACGGGCATACCACTTTTCACAAAGTTAGATACAGGACCACTAATAATTTGATATTCTTTTTTAGCAATATAGTCTTCTAGTGATGGAATTTTTTCTGAAACCATGCCTTTCATTCTCAAAATTTCCGCTTCTGTTACTACATTTGGAGAAGGATATCCTAAGAAATTAAGTCCTAAAGCTCATCTAGTTATTTGGTCAAACAAGTCAAGCTCTCCAACCATTTTGATGAAAATAAAACACTTAAATGGTCTAGTAACTTTTAATCGAATCTTTCTAAAATAACCATTTTTAGTCTTCACTCAGATAGAAGTCTTACTATTCCTAAATTCTGTTTTGGGTAACTCTAATGAATCGGGGGGATAGTCCTTAGACTCATCAACTATTGTTTCCTTAACAGAAAGAATTTCTTGAACTTGATCAGTTAATTTATACTGTCGTACTTTATCTCAAAGCTGTTCTATTAACTTATCTTCATTTGATACAAAAGTTCTAGCTGTAAATCATTCACATTCTTTACTTTCACTGTCTTTATCTAAATCAAGACCAATAATTTCATCTTCAAACTCATCAAAGTCACTTGTAATTATCCACTCCATTGTCTTCTAACTTAAGTAATAAGTCACATAAATAGGAAAATCACATAGAAGAATAGAGTCAATATTCCAGTAATTAAAAGAACAAAACAAGTCTCTTTAAATACTTTCTGACTACTACTTCACTGTATTCTGTGAAAGTTTTTAAAGAACTCTTCAACAAAAGAAACTGTCTTACTTTTAAAGTTTCTATAGTGCATCTTGAATCAAGAATATTCATCTTGATTAATAACTGACTCTGCATTAATATCCCTTGATTCCAACATCTTTAACTTATTTAATTAAATATATAATCAGACGAGCTTAAAAGGCTTGTTTTTAACTTTAATGCAGAATTAGTTTAGTGATAAAATACAACCTTGCCAAGGTTGAGTCGTGAGTTTGATTCTCATATTCTGCTCCACTAATTATTACTTTTATCTAAATCTACCTATCAAATATGAATAAGTTCATTAAGAAATATCTAGAAAACTATCTAGGAATCTGTAAGAGTTTATTAATGGGAAAAGCTATTGTTATTGAAACAGATACCTTGATAGCTTTAGCGGCCCTCGACAGCAAAGTTCTCTATGAAATTAAGAATAGACCTTTAAAAAAAAACTGATTACTTTTATTGGAAAGCTTGATCAATTTCCCCAAAAGATTCCTGCTGACCTAAAACCTCTTTTACAAAGATTCTGACCTGGTCCTTTAACAGTTATATATAAAGGAGATGCTTATAGAATGCCAGCCAATCCAGTCTTACTAAAACTCTCAGAACATCTAGGTCCTCTCTATTCAACTAGTGCAAACATCTCTGGAGAAGAACCAATTAAAGACCTACAAGAAGCCAAAATTGTCTTCAAGGAACATAAAGACAAATTCATGATTGTTAAGTCTGGTTGTGTTAGCTCAGGAATATTCTCAACTATCTATGACTATGACAACAAAGAGATAATCAGAGAAGGAGAGATCCCCCGCTGAAAAATCTTTAATTAAGTAGAAAAGAAGTTCTTTTTATTTAGTTCCACTCTAGCAGTTTTACTTCCTAACTTAGATACCGAGTTATAGATATCTTCTAGTTCCAGACTAACTTTCTTAATTTCTAAAAAAATTATGTTTTTGGAAGAGCATTCTCTTTGGAATAGAAGGAAATTCATCTTTCCATCAAAGGTACAAAAGATCACATTTTTCACTAAATTAACTGAATGAGAAGTTGAGTACTTAGGAAGAAATTTCAAGCAAGCTTCATTGTCTGAACTTGAAATAGCATACTTATTCTTGCTTTCTAATAACAGATTTTCCATAGAACCAGAATAATAAGTCTTTCCTTCAACTAACAAGGTACAGGAGTTAAAGTAATTAGGCAAATCTGAAAGATCGTGAGAGAACAAAACTACCGATCTCTCTGAAGTCTTAAATTGAACTAGTAGATCCAATAATTCAATCTTTTCAGTATGTTGAAGTCCTAATAAAGATTGATCCAAAACTAATATGTTAGGGTCAAATATCAGAGAAATTAATAATTGAAGCTTTCTAATTTCTAACAAATTTAAGTCAATAATATGAGTTCTTCTTTTATTCTCAAGACCAAAACTTTTTAACTTAATAGATAAGTAACTTCTTATAGTTCCTTCTTCAACTCCCATTAATTGCAACTTAGTATTAACTACTTCTTCTAAAGTACTAAAAGAATCAAATTCATGCTCATAACTTATAAAACCACAAACCTTACTAATTTTTAAGATGTCTCCTTTATAGTTTTGAGAGTTAAAAAGAATCTCTCCATCATACTCCTCTCTACCAGACAAACAATTAAATAGAGTTGTTTTTCCTGAAGAGTAAGCTCCAATAATTATGTGAAAATCTCCATGATAAACCTTCAGAGACACATTAACTAAAGAAGCTATGTTTTTATTTCCATAGTATTTAGTTAAGTTATTTACCTCTAAAGTTGGAAAACTATATTCAAATATTCCACTCTTAGATAATTTCTTAAAGAAGTTAAAAGAATTATCACTTACATCTAGTAACTCAGTTAATTGTGGTTCTGTTTCTTGTGTCTTATCAAAAACACTAAAGATATTTTGATTCAGGTAATTATTTAATTTCTTGGTTTGATCCTCTATTTCTTTATGTTCTTTCTTTAAATTAAGTAACTCATCTAGCTTTAAAGTCTTTTTCTTTTTTTCTTCTATAACACTCATTATTTGGAGAACTCTACTATTTTTTCATTAATAAATTCAAACAAACTTCTAATTAATGCATAGTTCATTCTAGTAGGTCCTACTACAGACAAACTTCTTGTTTTTTCTCTAGTATCTAAAACTGTAGTAGTGGTTACAGAAACACCATCTATCTCACTATCTAAATTAATTAAAGTCTTTCCTGTTTTAAAGTAATTGGAATTTAATTGAGAGAATGTAGAGTAATTCTCTAATATATTAAAGATTTTTTCTAGACTAATTTGGTTGTTTCTAACCTCAGGTTGAGATATTATAGAGTTTTTGTTGTAAATCTTGTACAAAGACTGTTTCTTATTAACTACTCCTGAACAAATCTTTGCAATGATTTTTTCATATACAAACTCATATTTATGAACACTACTTCTTATCTTAGGTATTAACTTTAGAGTTTCTTTATCTATATTAGAAAGAGTACAACCCACTAGATTCTCATTTAATAGTTTGACACATATGCTTAAATCCTCTCTTTCTTTAAATTCATCTACAAATATTTTGTCTTTATAAATCTCTCCTGAAGAAGTTATTGCATATATAACAAACTCTCTCTCAGATAATTCAACAAGGTCTAATCTCTTAAGTATTTCCTTTCCTAAATCATTATTTCCTGAAAGAATAATAGGCAAATTAATGAAGTTAGAGATTATTTCCGCACTCTTATTTAGGGTTACATCAATAGATTCATTTCTATTTGCAAATAACTCAACTAACTTATATTTGATTTCTTCATTTACATTCTTTAAGTTATCCATTAAGTGACAAATGTACATCTTATAGCCTTCTTTAGTAGGTATTCTTCCAGAAGATTGATGCTCTTTCTTTAAGAATCCTTTTTGTTCTAGAATCAACATTTCATTTCTTATAGTTGCTGAAGATCATCTATATAGTTTTTTAGATTTGATATTTAAGCTACTAATAGACTCTTTTTCACTTATATAAGCTTCAACAATTATCTTTAGAATCTCTTTCTGTCTTTCATTAAGTATCTCTTTACTACTTTCATCTATAAGTAACTCAATTGATTCACTTGACTCAACTACAGGATTAGACATACTAAACAATACTTAATAGAGTTTTTCTAGATGTACTATAGATTAACTCCTCTTTATTAGTTACAAATAACCTTTTTGTTTTTAAAGCTATATTGTTTCAAGGAAGGAATTTCAAACCCATAAGAATAATGAACAAATCTATAGGAATATTTAGAGCTATCATTGCTAATCCAAATAGATTCAGTAAGTAATGTCATACCAAACTCTTAATAACAACAAAAGCATCTTTCTTTTGATCTATCTTGTTTTTCTTTAGATAGTTTCTATAGTAGTTATGTGTTCTTTGATAAATATTTAGACAATAAAAGACAACAAAAGCTATTCAAAAGAAGAAAGAGAATATAACTCCCTCAAATATAAAGTTGTTTTCAAAATTAAAGTCTTTGACTAGATCTTTGTAAATTGCAAATAATATAGCTGAACAAAATACAAAAAGAGTTATTCCAAAAGCTAGTACATTACCTAAAGTTCTAAGTAATTCTCTCTTAACCTTTAAGAACTCTTTGTGTTCATAAATACCATAAGATAGTGAGAATTTACCTCACTTCTTAATTGCTCTTCTGTACTTTAGAAATAATCTAACTTTCTCTATAGTAAATATCAATATTGCACCATAAATATATCTTCTGTAGTTAGTAAATGGGTTTTGAAAATTATCAAAGTATTCTTCTTTTCCTGTTATAAGAAAACCTTTTCATCAGTCTGTAATGTAGTCATAAATCTTAAAAGGTACAAAGAATCTAAATACATACTCAAACAATAGTTTTTGAACTTTTGAAGATACAGCAATAGCTATTACTAAAGAAGAAACTAGTAAGAATATTTGGATACATAACTTAAAGTTCTTTTCAGCCTTAAAAAAACTATTGAAGTCTGTTTGGTAGTTAAATACTTGATTGTTTATTAGTTTCATAGCTAATAACTTAACTGTATTTAAGAGGTAATATTATCTGTTTAAAGTTAACTTCTTCATTCTTACCAAATAAAATTATTGGCTTATAGACTTCAGAGATATTAAAGATTATCTCTTCATCAGAAATATTCTTTAGTAGTTGTTTTAGATAAAGACTATTAAGTGAGAAGTGAATATTCTCTCCCTTATGTTTAACTATCTTTATTTCTTCTTTGGTATAACCCTTAGAAGAATCTCTATATTCCAATACTAGATTATCTTCTAGTACTTTATAAGAGGTTATATGTAAGTTTTGTTCGGCTAGTAATAGATTTCTATCAATAGCTGCAATTAATAAGTTTCTATCTATAGTGAAACTAAGTTGTTCTTCTTGATTAAAGAGACTAGAAAGATTAGGATAGTTTGAGGAATTTAACTTGGTTCTAAAGACTAATCCCTCTGAGTTAACTAATAAACTGTCATCTTTTATATAGAAATTAAGCTTCTTAGATTCAAACTTATCTTTGAATAACAGGATTATGCAACTAAGTATCTCTGTGTGTAAGTTAAATTGAAATTCTTCTTCTGAGATATCTAAAAACTTAAAAGAAGCAAATAGTATTCTATAAGAGTCAGTTACTAAAACACTAACTTCATTAGAGTTATGATTTTTTTTTAAGTTAATAGTATTGTAGATTGTGTTTTTTTGTAAATTTCCTCCACCTCCTAAGTTCTTATAAAAGTCTTTAAATCTGTTATTTATAAGATTTAGGAACTCAAACTCTAGAGTTATTTTCTTTGAATCATCAGGAATAACTAAGTTATCTTCGAATAAGAACTTTTTAGATAAAGGTATTAGATTACATTCAAACTTTTCTGAACTTACTTTTATTAATGAGTTATTTACTTTTTGAAACTCTATTTCTGGTTGTTGTTTAAGACTTTCTAATAAAGATAAAAATGTTTTAGAACTAAGAACAATCTCTCCTTGTTTTTTGTATTTGAATTCATCTTCATTGAAGATTAATTTAGATTCAGTGTAGTTGTTATTAGAGTAAAAAATTAACTGTTTGTCTTTATTACATTTAATGAGTATTTCTTCTTCTTTTTTAGTTAATAAGTTGGTACTAATACTTGAGTGAATAAATTCTCTTATTTTTAGATTTAGTTTGTTATTAATAGAAAAATACATAAATTAATTATTTATTAATTAATTACTTATTGTTTTTTATTTATTAATTAATTCATTAATTAATTATTTAAGGGTTAGATTTTTGTTAGATAGTCAAAGTAATTTTTAAAGGTCTCACTTTCTTTTTTCTTTTTTACCTTTTTTAAGGAGTAGTGGATAGAGGATTTACTTTTAGAAAGTATCTGAGAAATATCTTTAATAGAGAAATTGAAGCTTTCTTTGAGAATGTGAATTATTTGATCTCTTTCAAAGACTGATTTTTTAGTTTTAGACTTACTTTTAACTGTTCCTAAATTGAAGCTTTTTTTTTCACAAAGAGCTTTAAGTTGTGAGTTTTGTTCATAGTTAATTAGTCTTTTTTTCTCAGACTTATTGAATAGTTCATTGAATATATTGTTTAGCTCTTCTTTGTCCAATATGTTGGTCTGGAAAGAGTAACTTTCTAGAAAGATAAAGAACTTAAATAATTTGTTTATTAATTCTTTGAGGTTGTTACCTAGAAGATAGGAGAGAAATTCAATAGCTGATTCAGTGATTTTTAGTTCTGGATAGTGTTTTCTTAATAATTCTTTAGTTAGTTGCAAAACTAATTTTTGAGTTGGTGGAGGGAGTTCTACAAGATTTTCAGTAATTAATTGTTCTTTATTTGAGCAAATAAATAAGTTTTTATTTCCTAATTCTTCTCTAATCTTTTTTATTTGTTTAAGTAACTTGTAAGAGTCAGAGATACTGGAAATTGACTCTAGATGATCAAAGACAATTAATGGATAGTCTTTAAAACAATTAATGAAAGATTTTTTATTGTTTTTGAAACTAAAAAGTTTCTCTTGAAAGGTATTTAGGTCTAGGTAAATGTACTCAGTTTCTTTTAGTAACTCTCTAATTAAATAACTCTTTCCTGAACCTTTAGTTCCTATTAGTAGTATAGAAGAGTCAGAATTGTTTAGAAATTCTTTTAACTTATTAACTATTAGGTAGTTATCTTGGTGCTCTATAAAAAAGTCAAGTTTTGATTTAGTCTTAAATTCCTTTAGTTCTGTTTCTAATTGGTTTTTAAGTTCTAGTTCAGCTTCATCTTTTAAGACTTCAAAGAATATATTGAAACTTTTGTTTAGTTCTAAAGCGAGAAACTCTTTTATCTCTTCTTCTAAATCCTTGACTTTTTTATAAAGACTATTGTTAAGGCTTAGGATACAGTAGTTTTTCTTAAGAGTTAATTTGTTTTTCTTATCTAGTAGTTTTTCGTAATCAGTAAGCTTCTTTTTCTTTGCTAAATAAGAAATTAAGTTGGATAAAAGAACTGAGTTACTACTGATTTTTTGTAGATAAATAATTCTTTAATTATTTAAATTTGAATAGAATATTTAGGAAATTTAATTAATAAGTTATTAAATGAAACGAACTTATCAACCTAAAAAGAGAAAAAGATTAAGGGTTCATGGTTTTCTACAAAGAATGTCTTCAAGAACAGGTAGAAATATTGTGAAAGATAGAAGAGCTAAAGGTAGAAAGAGACTAACTGTTTCAGATATATAAACCTTGTTTCTTTTAAGTAATCTATTAATTTGAAAAAGAAATATAGGTTATTAAAGAAAAAGGAGTTTGAAAAAGTCTTTAATGATAGATCAAGAATTAAGACTCAGAATCTAATATTCCTATATGTTTCTAATCTAGCTTCTTTAAACCAATTAAAGAATATAAAGATAGGAATAATAGTTCCTAAGAAAAAATGAAAAAAAGCTGTAGATAGAAATTATTTAAAAAGAGTTATTTGAGCACTTAATTCCAGTTATCAGTTAGATAAATTTCCTAAAACCTTATCTATCTTTTTATTTACTAATTTATTTCACTCTAATTACAAGGGCAGAAAGGTTAACTTTCAAGAATTAAAAAAAGAAATAGAAAAAATCTACTCTATTTTCTTATCTAAATGTTCTTAGAGTTCAAACTAAATTTCAGTAAATTAGTCAAGTCTAAAGAAAACAATAAAAAAAGAAGCTTATTTTCTTTTGGTTCTATTGGAGATGACTATACCAAAGAGACATATAAATATTACTTTAGGAAGTTTTTTAAGTGATTTAAGGTTTGTGTTTATTCCTTTAGTTTCTTGATGATTTGTTGGTCATTCTTTCAATCAATATTTACTTCTTATGTATCTTATTCTAGGGAGGTTGGAGTTGGACTAGAAGTAGGATATTCTC
This sequence comes from Mycoplasma wenyonii, assembly GCF_003265155.1. GTDB lineage: Bacteria > Bacillota_I > Bacilli_A > Mycoplasmatales > Mycoplasmoidaceae > Eperythrozoon_A > Eperythrozoon_A wenyonii_C. Next base: position 46,042 of record NZ_QKVO01000001.1, read on the forward strand.
CTTTAACTGAAAAAGGAAGAACTGGAGATCCAAGATATGATGCTTTTCCTTGGACTCCAAATCCTTGAGCCTATTGACCTTTAGTTAATTCTTCAGGTGGGTTTGGTCCTTTCATTATGTGGTTTGTATATCCAATTTCTAGGGCTTTTCTCGCACTAATTTGAGCTTTTAGGGGAACAAAAGATGGTATTCTTGACAAAATGGGTTTCAATGTTATCTTTGCCATTCTCATTGTTTTGCTAATCATGAAATCTATTGTTTTTTTAACTACTTTAAGAGCCCAGTATTATTCGGACAAACAACAAAGACACAAGAGAAATATAGCCTTGATTAATGCTAAATATGAAAGCACTAATAAAGCTGAAGATTGAAGACAACTCACAGTCCTACGACAACAAGAGCTAAATAAATACAACAAAAAGAATAAGTTAAAACCTTTAGCTCCTTTAGAAAACTTCTTTATTAATACCCCAATATTCTTAATTGTCTTTAGATTAATGACAATTACTAGACCAGTTAAATCAGCAAAATTGTTTGGAGTTATGCCATTATCTAATACACCTGCTCAAATAATCTTTTCAGATTTCTTGGGAATTGGTTGAATGTATTTAATAATGTGTCTAATTATTATTCCAGTTAACTACTTTAACCAAAGATTTCCGACTATGTTGATGAAAAAAAGATTCCCAGACTATACAGCAGACAGTAATTTAAGTTTCAGGAATGTTAATTTAGGTAGTAGTAAGAGAATTCAAAACATAATGACAATTATGTTTATGTTGTTCTCATTTTTTTGGTCTACTAGTTTGGCTATTTATTACTTCTTTAACTCTTTACTAAATATCTTTTCTAACTACTGTATTCACTTAATACTTAAGAAGTTAAAACCTAGAGATACTTCTTTAACTAAAAAGCTAAAAGTATTAGGACTTTAGAAGATCAGAAATAAAAAGAACTTAGCTCAGTACTTCTTAAAGAATAGAAATATTCAGAAAAGAATAGCTGAGACTATTAATAAATCTAGTTACAAAACTATAGTAGAAATAGGTCCAGGTTGTGGTCAAATAACTCAATATTTAGACAGAACTAATAAAGAATATATAGGAGTAGAGCTAGATTCAAAGCTTTCATCTTATTTACTTACCAAGTTCCCTGATGTCAAGATAGTTAATAAAGACTTTTTAAAACTTTCAGTTGAAGAAGTTGAATCAAATAACAAAGAAATATTGTTATTTGGAAATATTCCTTATTACATAAGTACTCAAATATTCTTTAAGTTTTTAGAGTTAGAGATATTTAAAGAAGCTTACTTTACAGTTCAAAAAGAGTTTTTTGAGACCGTCAATGCTTCCTTTAACTCTAAACAGTATTCTTCTTTGTCAGTATTGTTCCAAACCTTTTGTGAAGTTAAAAGATTATTTGTTATTGGTAGACTTAATTTCTTTCCTAAACCAAATGTGGATTCTATCTTTCTATCTCTTAAGAAGAAATATCAACCCGATGAACAATTACTAAAAGACTATTCAGTATTTGTTAAGAGTTGTTTTTCTAGACCTAGAAAGGTATTACTAAATAATCCTATATTTGAAGAGCTAGATGAGTCAATTAAAGAGTCTCTTTTAGAGAAAAGGCTACTCTCTAAGAATACTAGGATTAGTGAATTAAGTCCTGAACAAATATTAGAGCTCTTTAAGACTTTGAAAGAATTATCTATCTTGTAAGTTCTTCACTGCTTAGCACTTTAAATCTATTTTTGTTCTTGATTTCATGTTTTGCAAAACCTTTCAGATGATTCAAAAATTGGTCTATTGTGTTGATTCCATCATCAACTAAACTATCACTCATTTTTATTAGATAGTTAATAGGAATTTTTTTAAGTAGGGAAAAGACAAAAGACATCATTCCATTGATAATGGATTTTTCAAAGTGTTTTTTAATGCAATCTTGAATTCATTGTTCTAGTTTGGCTGGAGCTTGTTTCTTCTTAGTTAATTTGAGATAAAAGATTATTTCAGAATAGTCTGAGAACAGTGACTTAAATTGTTTCTTTAGAGCTTTTTTGTCTTTGTGAGAATGTAGGTTTTGTCAGAAAGAGTGGTATTCATCTAAATTGAATTCCTTTTTAGAGAGATTTAGCTCTTCATTAATTAAGTTGGAGAGTTCTGAGATAGAAAGATAATAGTTATTGGACTCATCAATTCTTAGGGAAAGAGAAGCTAATTCAATTAATCTAGAAGAGCTAAGTTGTTCATTATTCCAATGACTTTCTATTAATTCGACAATGGCTGGTGAAAGAGTGAATTCCTTTTCAACTGTCTTGTAGAGATTGTCATAGAAAGACCAATAAAGCTTAATTTGATCTGAATTTAGATTTGATAGTTGGTTTTCTGAGGAGTCTGTGTTTTTAGAGAAAGTTAGCTCAGTTGAGTTTTGATATTTCTCAAAGATGTATTTGAATTCAGCTAATTTGAAACTAGGTAGTTTGTGAATAAGTTTCTCAGATTTAATTAACTCTTTAAGGGGTCTTGGAGAGCTTAGTTTAAGAGTTAATAGTTCTTCTTTGGAAAAAATAGATACAAGTTTATAGTCTTCTAGTTCAGAGATTAGTTCTCTAAATTCTGAGTAACTAATTTCTTGAGCATTAAGTAAATTACTAAGACTATATTTTTTAGAGGAATTTAACTCATTTATTCTTGCTTGCGCATATAAATAGGGAAAGAGTATTAGACTTTTTTTAGAAAGGATAAAGGAATAGAACTGGTGAAAGGAAATCCAGTCAAATTCAGTTGGTTCTAATTCAATCTGAATAAATTTTTCAGCTGAATTTAAATAGTCAGTAATAGTTGAAATTAAATTATTTTCATTAGATTTTTACAGTTTTTGAAAAGTTTTCTAAAGGAGATTCTAAACAAATAAAAAAATTAGGTAACTCCCATAAAACCCTTATGGGAAGGGGCTCTAGAGATCTAAAGTTGAGTCTACAAAACAACTTTTATCTTTAAAAAATGTTTTGAAAATTACTTATCTGATTCAATTTCTTACCTAAATTACTTTCTGAGTTAGATGGAGAGACTCCAGTTGAGCCTACAGATTCTGAAGATTCTAAGCCTAATAGGTTTGATAAGTGGAAGATTCCCCTTTCTTCTGGGGGAATGAATCCAAAGAAAAAAAGCAGAATGATCAAGATTCTTTTTCTTGCCCTCTTTTTCTTATTAATTTACTTTGTATTCATATATGGAAGAGCCACACCACTAAAAAAATTCAGTATATGCGGTGGGGATTGTAAGAGCGGAAATGGAACATTAAAGCTACAAGAAAACGGAAAAAATAATGGATATGAAATTGAAGATGACTATTCTACAGCTTATTCAGAAAAGCTAGAGAACAATAACGGCGAGAGCGTATTCACTATCTTTGCTAAGACCAAATCCAATAATAAGTGAATTTCTTTTAATGTAGCTAGGACTGTTCATACCTGTTTGAAGGAAAATGGTGGGGATTGCACAGGGGGTCTTAGATACAGCTATAAGTGAAATGGCAAATCTGGCAAACCTTGTTGACTAAAGAATTGTGGAAAAGATGGAACCCATTGTAAAGGAGATAAAGGTTGTTGTTGCGAGGAAAAGGATAGTGAGTGTTGTTGTAAAAGCGCAGATGGAAATTGTTGTCAAGGACACAATGGCAAAGCTTGTTGTTGCTGTAAGTTCATTCAATTAGTAGAAGTGGCTACTTTAAATCCTCAAGATCCAAATCGAATAACCCCAGCAAGAATATTCTTCTCTCTTCTTCCAACCCTACTCTACTTAATGGTTTTCATCTTTATTGCAAGAGCCACAATGAAAGGCCAATTAGGTATTTATGGAGGAAAAGGTTCTATCTTTGGAATTGGAAAGTCTGTAAGTCAAACTCACAAGTCCAAGATAACTTTTAAAGATGTTGCCGGAATTAAAGAAGAAAAACATGAGTTAGAGGAAATTGTTGACTTTCTTAAGAGACCTAAGAAGTATTCTGCTATGGGAGCAAGAATTCCTAAAGGAGTAATTCTTTATGGTCCTCCCGGAACTGGTAAGACTTTGTTAGCTAAAGCAGTTTCTGGTGAATCTAATGTTCCATTTCTTGAGGCTTCTGGAGCTAGCTTTGATGATATGTTTGTTGGGGTTGGTGCCAAAAGAGTTAGAGAGCTCTTTGAGAAAGCGAAGAAGTTAGCTCCTTGCATTATCTTTATTGATGAAATTGATGCTTTGGCTGGAAAAAGAGGGGGCAAATTCAATATTCAAGGCAATGAACAAACTATCAATCAACTATTAAGTGAGATGGATGGATTCAATACACATGCTGGAATAATAATTATTGCAGCCACAAACAGACTAGATAGTATTGATCCAGCTGTATTAAGACCTGGTAGATTTGACAGACATATTCAGATAAACCTACCAGATATAGCTGAAAGAAGGGAGATTCTGTTACTTCATGCCAAAAACAAAAACCTATCTAATAAGGTCAATCTTGAGGAGATTGCAAGAAAAACACCAGGATTTTCTGGAGCTCAACTAGAGAATGTATTAAATGAAGCGGCCTTATTGGCTGTTAGAGAGAATAAAAAGATGATCTCCACAAGAGAAATAGATGAAGCTATTGATAGAGTTATGGCAGGTCCTGCCAAGAGAGGAAGAAAGATCTCTTTCTCTGAAAAGAAACAAATTGCCTACCATGAAGCTGGACATGCAATTGCTGGTCTATATACAGAAGATGGAGAGATAGTTGAAAAGATAACTATTATTCCTAGAGGTCAAGCTGCTGGATATGTTCTTTCTGTTCCAAAAGTTCAAGAGAGAACAATTAGTACTAAAGCACAACTTCTTTCTTCTATCTTGACTATGTTGGCTGGTAGAGCCGCAGAAGAAATCTTCTTTGGTCCTGTAAACATCAGTACTGGGGCCTCCAATGATCTCTATAAGGCTACTCAAATAGCTAGAAATATAGTACTGAGATTTGGTATGACTGATTCTGCAGGAATGGTTCAATATATTCCTTCAGAAGAAACAGAAAATCCTTACAAGAACAATTACTCTGAGAGTTATGCAGAGATAATTGACAGAGAAATGCAAGAAATTATCAATACTCAATACTTAAATGCCAAGAAGATAATAGAAGCCAATAAGGTAGAGTTCTTACTAATAGTTGAGACTTTGCTTCTATTAGAAACAATTGATAGAGCTCAAATTGAATTCATTCACAAATACAAGAGAATTCCTAAAGAAGCTGAGTTAGAAAAAGAAAGAGTTAAAAAAGAGGAAAAGAGTTCCTCAAATACTTTCTTTCTTTAATGATCTCTCTTAAGTGATTCAGAGAAGACTTCCAAGAACTACTTAAGAGATACAGAGGAAGAGAAGGTGACACAGAAAAGCTTCAATTAATCAAGGAACTAGACAGTAAATTAGTTGACACTAAACAAAAAATTGATCAACTTAGAAATCAAAAGAATGTTTTGTCTCAAGAGGGAGCTAAAAACAAAGATTTAATTGTTAAGTTAAAGACAGAATTAAGTAATTTGGAGCAAGAATACAAGACCAGTAAAGAGAAATTTGACTTTCTTTATTTGACTTTGCCTGCCATTCCCGATGAGTCTGTTCCGATTGATTCCGATCAGGTTGTAAGTACATGAGGTGAAATTGACCAGAATAAGAGTTTTGTTTCTTATTTGGAGTTGGCTCAAGAGTTAAACCTCATAGGGTTTAAGCCTGCAGCTAGTTGTTCAGGAAGTGGTTTTGTTATTTACTCTGATAGAGGGGAAAAACTACTTAGGTCTCTAGTTTCTTTTACTCTTGATTGAGCTGAAAGCTATGGGTTTAAGAGAAAATATCTTCCTGTGATTGTTAATCAAGAATCATTAGTTTGTACCTCTCAATTACCTAAGTTCTCAGATACTTTATTTAACTTAGGCTCTACGGAGAAATACCTTTCTCCAACCGCAGAAGTTCAATTAGTTAACTTATTTAGAGATCAAATATTGTCAGAATCTTCACTTCCCATTAAGGTTTGTGCGAATACTAATTGTTTTAGGGCAGAGAAAGTTGGCGCGGGAGTTGAGTCTAAAGGACTAATAAGGCTTTATCAGTTCTGTAAAACTGAGATAGTGATGTTTTCTAAACCCGAAGAATCTGAAAAAGCACAGGAATATCTCTCTTCTGTAATAGAAGATTTACTAAAAGCTTTGAATCTTCCCTATAGAAAGCTATTACTCTCTAGATCAGAGATGTCTTTTTCTTCTTCAAAAACTTATGATTTTGAAGTTTGAATGCCCTCAGAAGGAATATACAGAGAGATTTCTTCTTTATCTAACACTAGAGATTTTCAAGCTATTAGAGGAAAAATAAGATACAAACAAGATATATTAAGTACTAAAGAGAAAGCAAAACATGTACATATTCTCAATGGCTCTTGTTTGGCTATAGATAGATTATTTGCCACTTTAATAGAAAACTATCAAACTTCTGATAGAGAGATAGTAATTCCTAAAGCCTTAGTCAAGTATTATGGAAGTGAAAAGATAGAAAGACTTTCTAGCTAATGATTAAGTACTACTCTTTAGGGGGTCAAGATGAGAGATTTAGATATTGTGGAGTTTTGGAATGTGGAGGGGAAATGCTTTTATTAAATGCAGGAGGCAGTTGTGTTAATACCAATCTTTATGACATTGAAGAAATAATTCCAGACTATCAATTTCTTACTACAAATGCCAGAAAACTTAAAGGATTATTCATCTCCTCTCCAAGACCTTTAAATATCTCTTCTATTCCTTATTTACTGGAAAAGTTTCCAGAGTTACCAATTTACACTAACTCTTTTGGTAAGTCAATTATTGAAGCCTTTTTAAAAGAGTTTGAAGAGAAAAGTAATAAGACAGTAAGGGCAAATATAATCCCACTAGATTTAGTTAGTGAACATACAATAACTGCTGATTGTAAAGCAATTCCAATTAAAGTAGCTTCTTCACTCCCTCACTCTTTAGCTTGAGCCTTTAAATTCTCTCAATCGGATTATGTAGTGTTTATTGATGAGTTTCTAATTGCCTCAGAGAATCTTCCTTGTAGAGAGAATCAATTAGATTGACTTTACAAGAACTTAAAAGGAAAAATCTCTTTACTTATAGTTGGAATGCAATCTTGTGCAAGTGTTTCTTCTTTTGCATTAAAACAAGCAGATAACTTTCCATTTCTTAAGAAACTAGTATCTAGGATCTCAACCAGATTAATAATTGCTAACTATTCAGATAGTTGAGATACTCTCTTTAACATGAGCAAAATAGCCAATATCTATAAATATCAATTAGCTATTTATCCTAATGAGTTGGCCTCACTATTCAATAACTTTGTAACTCAAAATAAGTTAACAGACTATTCACTAGCTATTAAGGTTACTGAACTCTCTTCTGATCATGACAAACCCCAATTAGTAGTTATTACAGGAGACCACAATACTTTGTACTCTAATTTAAGGGAGATTTATAAAGGTCAAATAAAGAATTTCTCTTTAAAACAAGATGATGTCATTATGTTTATGACACACACATATATTGAAAGAGAACTAGAAGAGATTGCAATAATCAATGAATTAGCAGATAATGGAGGAGAGGTATTGAAACAACCAAATACCCTTCAACCTTATTTGGCTGGGGCCGAAGACATTATGTTGTTAATTAACTGTCTTTCTCCCTTCCATGTTGTGCCAGTTAATGGTTTTTACAAAGACTATGTGGCTTTCTTAAAGTCTCTTGAGAATGTAATAAATACTCAAAAGATTTACTTTTTAGAAAATGGCCAACTCCTAACCATTAACAGAAAGAATATAGAAATTGTTGATCAGGTGGTTTCAGAGGTTTATATTGGAAAACAGTCAGATCTGGAACTCAATAAGATGACTATCTTTGAGAAAAAGTTACTCTCTCAAAGTGGAGTGATCTTAGTATCCTTGAGAAACAATTCCAAGAAAAGCGGGATTAAAGTCCCTCATTTAGAGTTACTAAATGTGTTTGCTAATGACTTTCAAAAAACAGAAGAAGTTATTGGAAAAATCAAAGCTCAATTAAAGATAGATATTTCTAAATATCTTCAACATAATGTAGAGATAGACAACAAGACTCTAAAACAAACTGTTAGAAAATCTATCTATAACTCTCTAGATGCTTATTTACATAAGAAGCCTGCAGTTCTATCAGTTATTTCCCATATTTAACTTATGTAGTTAAATAAAAAAACTATGGCAGACTTAATGTTTATTGAGTCTCCGGCAAAGATGAAGAGCATAAGTAGATATTTATCTGGAAAAGAAATTGAATTATTTGCTACTTATGGTCATATTAGAGAGATAAATAAAAGATGAACAGGTTATGGAGACAAAATGTTTGAACCCAAATGAGAAGACAGCAAGAGAGAAGTTACTTTTGAAGACAAGAAGATTCCTATTATTGAGGCAATTAAGAGAAAAGCGAGTAAGGCTTCTAGAATATATCTAGCGACTGACCCAGATAGAGAGGGAGAAGCTATTTCTTGACACATTTACTCTATCCTAGGAGAAGATAATCAAAAAAAGTGTTTGAGAGCAGTTTTTAATGAAATCACTGAGAAAGCAATTAAGAATTCTTTAAACAACACTAGAAACATAGATCAAGACATTATTAATTCCTATTTAGCAAGAGTACTACTTGATAGATTTGTAGGATACAAACTTTCTGACTATACCAGAAAAAAGATTGGTGGAGCCTCTGCCGGTAGAGTTCAATCTATTGCTCTTAAGTTCTTGGTTGACAGAGATGATGAGATCAAGTCCTTTAAGAAAGAAAGTTGATTTGTCTTAAGAATTGAACTAGAAAATGGTTTGATGCTCTCAACAGTTCAGTTAAATCCTGACTTACTTCCTGAAATTAAACTCTTCAAAGAACAAAAGAAGGGAATAGTCTGATTCCAATCCAAAGAGGGAGTTGAAAAGCTAATTCAATCTCTACATAAGGACTATCAGTTAATGAAAGTTGGTGAAACAAAAACAGAAAACATAAATCCTCCTGAACCCCTAAAGACCTCTACTTTATATGAATCAGCCATTAATAAATTAGGAATGAGAGCCAATGTAGTTGAAAAAACAGCTCAAAAACTTTATGAAGGAATCATTATTGAAAAAGAATCAATAGCTTTAATTACCTATCCTAGAACTGACAAAACAGACTTATCGGAAGATTTTGTTCAAGAACTTAAACAACATATAACAGACACATATTCTGAGAAATACTTGAGTTCTGATCAAGAAAGAAATCAAAAGATAGTTAAGAAAGATAAGTTAGTTCAAGGAGCTCATGAAGGGATTAGACCAGTTGATTTGACTATGTCTCCAGAGAAACTTGCAAAGTTTATTTCCAATACTTCCCCTGAATATAAGCTCTATAAATTAATTTGAGCTATCACTCTTTCTTCCTTCTGTCGTCCAGCTCAAAACGAAAAGAAAACTTATTTTTTCACTAACAACAAGAATTGATTTACTACTACGGAGAATAGAGAGGCTTTTGATGGTTTCAAAAAGATTATGAGAAAATATGGGCTTTCCCAAGAACAACAAACAGAAAAAGACCTTAGTGCTGTTTTTGAAAGCTTAAAAACAGGAAATAATTACCCAAAGAAACAAGAACACATAGTAGAAGAAAGCACTTCTCCCCCTTCAAAATACAGTGAAGCTACTCTAATTAAAGCTCTAGAAAATAAGGGAATAGGGAGACCCTCTACCTATCCAACTATCTCAAAGATCATTCAATCAAGAAATTACGCAACCTTTATTAATCGCAAATTTGAAATTACAGAACTAGGTTACAAAGTTTCTAAAGACTTAGATAGGAATTTCTCTAACTTTATTTCCTATGATTACACAAGAACAATGGAAGAAGAGTTGGACAATATCTCCCAATCTAAGACAGATTGAAAGTCATTCTTACAAGGAGTATTTGTTGATTGAGATAAATCCTTTAAGAAAGCTGAGAAATTTGAGATAGTTCAAGATAGAGTATGTCCTGATTGCGAAGGAGAGCTAATATTTAGATACTCTAGGTGAGGGAAGAGATTTATAGGTTGTAGGGCTTATCCAGTATGTAAGTATTCTGAGCTTGCCGAAAGCAAACAACCCGAAGAGAAACTAGATACATTATGTCCAGAATGTAATTCCAACTTAGTTAAGAAGAAGAGTAAGAAAGGAAATTACTTTAATGCTTGTCCTAATTTTCCCAAATGCAAGTATATAGAGGGAAGAAAAACTCAAGAAGGAGTTAAAAATAAAGAAGTTCCTGATAGAGTATGTCCTAAATGTTCTGGAAAACTAGTTCACAAATATTCTTTTAAGAGCAAAAGTGAGTTTATTGCTTGCTCTAATTTCCCTAAATGTAAATACTTAGAGAGTGTAAAGAAAAGTTAGTAGGTACTTAGGATAATTAGTCTTAAGTTGTTATAGAGAAGTTTTAGGTCAAAGATAGTTGAAAGACTCTCCTTTAACCTAATTAACTTATTAATTCCCTTAATATCTTCTATTTCTTCTATTAAACCTTGTATTAGTCTTTGTAAATCTTCTTTAGAAAGAGAAACAAATCTTTTGTAGTAACTTTCATCCTCTGGTTGCTTAGATCTTCAAACGGAGATGAGTTCTTCCACAAAGGAAGATAACTCACTTTCTGTTAAAGATTGAACTGCTGAGCTTATAAGTTAACTACTTAGTTCTGAATAATCTATCTCCTGCATCTCCAGCCCCTGGAATAATGTAACCTTTAGAGTTAAGTTCATTGTCCATTGCCGCAACATAAACATTTATATTTGGGTATTTTTGGTTTAGTAATTCCACAGCATGTTTAGAGATAATTACACCCAAGATAGTGATATCCTTACAACCATATTTAGAAAGAATATCTAGTGCTTTGGTAAGAGTAACAGCTGTAGCTATCAAAGGGTCACAGATAACAATCTTGCACTCAGAAAGATTTTCTGGAAACTTTTCATAGTAACTAATTGCATTCAAATTAGCATCTCTATAGATTCCTAAATGAACTACCTTGCAATCTTCAAAGAAGAATTGAAGAGTATCAGACATAGCTAAACCAGCTCTTAGCACAGGAATAACTGCCACAGGCTTAGAAATCTTTTGAGCATCACATTGAATGAAGGGAGATTCAACTTTAGTATCTATCATTTGAAATTCTTTGTGAGCTTCAGCAATTAGAGCACTTGTAATTCTCTTTAGATTGTTTCCAAAAGTTATGTTGTTACTATTTTTGTCTCTTACACCAATTAAGAAATGTTTAATTAAGTTATTTTGAGAGATTATTACAGACATAAACAAGATAAATTAACTAGATTTTAGTAACTACTATTGTTGGTTTATATAGAGCTTGTATTCATCACCCATATGCAATGAGATTATCTTTGCATCAGAGAAAGATAAGTTTTTCTTTATTTGATTCTTAGCTTCTATTATCTTTCTATAGTTATTGAGTTCATCTAGAACTATTGAACCTACAGTCATTGGATATTTATTGTAGGCTGACACAGGTTTAGTATTTCTAAATCCAAAGGTAAAGAAATTGTCTTCATATCAGTGAGCCCCCCATATTAAGTTATCAAAGGATTTTTGCTTACATTGCTTACAAATGGTAGCTAAGGCAATAACAACACTTATCTGAAAGAAAGTTAGTTCTGAGAAAGAGTTATGTGTAATTCTTAGGACTACTCTAAGAATTTCTCTAGTTACTTCTTCATTGATTTTCTTTAGGTAAGCTAAAGAGTAATTAAATCTAGCTTCTAGTTTTTTGTTTTTAAAAGTTCTTGAGGATTCTTTTTTATCTTTCTCAATTTCTGCTTGCAATAATTCTTTGTTTTCACTTATTTCATCTAGTATTCAATACTTAGAGTTGAAGACATAATAGAGAAGGAAAAAACCTAAAGGAGAGATAAAGATTAGGTTTAGTCAAGCTCATTTGGTAAAAGCCAATCTACCAAATCTTTGCATATTCTTAATAAATCTAGCTCCAATTAAAAAGTGAATAATGATAGAAAGTATTAATAAAGAACTAGCTGTTCTAGGAATTAAAACCTCTAAGTGTCAAAAGTAAAAGAATGTTGCACTACATATATTGGAAAAGGCAAAGATTCCTGCTCACTTTCTTAACTCTCTCGGATCATTAATTGTTGGGAATCACTTATCACCTAAGTGAGAAAATAACTCTTTTAGATTGAAGAGATAAGAAGATAGCTTAGTAATTAGTATTCCCATAAAGAGGGAGTTCTAAAGAATAATAGAAGAAAACTGATCTTTTAGGTAGTAGTCATTGGACTTCAGATTAAAGACTTTATCTCCTGTAGCTCAACTACCTCTCATTAAGTAGTGATTAATGGCCTTGGATTGCAGGCCTTTATCATGAGCTTTCTTAACTATATCTCTAATTAACATATCTGGAGTTAAGTTTTCTTGTAGGAATTTGGCAAAAGTTTTTTCATCTTTTAGATCTTCGTGGGTGTATTGAATTAGATAGATTAGAGCAGAACCTTCATTCTCTTCTTTAGTGCTAAAGATATATTTCCTACCATCTTCTCCTTCTTGTCTTGAATCTGTAGAGTCTCTATCTCACATTAGACCTCTAAAGCTTTGTTTGTCATTCTTTTTGGTTTGGGTTGTAGTTGAATCTGATGTAGAACTAGCTTGTGTGAGTTGCAAGTAAGAGTCAGTGTTTTCTGAGAATAAATGTTTTTTAATGAAATCTTTGAGCAATTCTCTTTTCTTTGTTAGCCCCAGCCATTCAAGGGCTTCAGCTCTCTTGGATTGATCTAAGTCCTCTTTAAGTTTTCTATAGTCTGGTAATTCAAAAGCTTGACCTATAGAGCTCTTCATTTTAGTTAGTTGCGTGATGAAGTTAGAGAATTGACTATTGGACTTAATTAGGTCTACTTGATTTTCAATTTGTTGTCAAGTTATATGACCTTCTTTTAGTAAGAAATTAAGTATTTTTTCATAGAGATTACCCGGGAGAAGTACTTGAGAACCTCTGGAAATAGAACCTTTGTAACCCATTAGTTTCATTTTTGAATTGTCAGCGACTGAAGAGCCTGCACTATTGTTTTCTTGTTTCTTTTTGAACTCCGCAATAGAGAATCTGTCATTATTCTTAATGCAAGCTCTTGGGTCAAGGTTGGAAGTGCTTCATTCTTCTTGATTTGTACCTCCTGCCTGTTGACCAGTTGCCTTTTGATCTATCGGGAATCAGAAATTGTTTTTGCCATTTCCACTAGTGCCTTGACTTACACTATCTCCTCTTGCAGGTTCAGATTTATCTGGATCCAAAGGATTCTTGTCTTTATCAGGAGTACAGAATTTATTTCAACTTAAAGAAAAGACATAACTACCAAAAAAGTCATTTTTAATAATGCTTTTTAGTATCTCTCTATATTCCTTTAGAGAATTTTCTAGTAAGTAAAGAGCAGTAATTAATAGTCTTAATTGAGTATTCTCTAGAGTATTAATTCTTCTTAAAGGTTGACCCAGTAGAGCATTTACAGTTAATCAGTCTTTAATAGTGTCAAAATGTGTTGAAGAATTCGTTTGTCCTTGTTGTGGTCCATTGCCGTTTTCCTTGGATAACTTATATAGGAGGGTATCGGAAATAGAGCCTAAATTAGAAACTATTAGTTCATCTGTAATTGCTTGTTGGAGTAAAGAAAGTAAATTTTTATTAGTTGTAGGGGGGCTTGTGGGGGCTTGTCTTCTTGTTCTTCCCCCGCCCCCAGAAGTTCCAGTGTTACTAGCGAAATTGAAAAAACCGTTGTAGTTTTTAGATAGTTCACCTTCTAGTTTTTGTAAAGAGGATTTATCTGAAGGTTGACTTTTTCCATTTTCTTGAAGCAGGTCTGTGATTTTGTCAAAAGAGATAGAAAGAAGTATGTGATTCTTTAATAAATCAAGAGTTGAACTTTTTTCTAGTAGGAATTCTGCAACACTTTTTTTCATGCATTTTTGATCCTGTGTCTTTTTTGTAGAGGAGTCTTCACCATTAAAGGTTCAGTATTTGTGTTCTTTATTGTCTCCTTCTCCATTTTTATTCTGTGCTTTTAGTTCTTCTACGTTTCCTTGTTTAGAGCTTTCTTTGAAATAATTTCCTACTTTTTGTAAGTGATCCTTGATAGAAGAATTGAGCTTTTGGATTTCTTCTTCATGAGAGACTTTGGATAGGTAAGTTGGAGGATTTGCTGAAACTGTACCTAGTTTAGAAAGATAACTAGAAGATTGTTGAGAGTAATCTACAGTACTTAAAGAAGTATTGTTTTTGGTTCTATGGTCCCAAACTCTTAAGCTATCATTCAGCTCTTTAAGTCTAGTGCTAAGTTCTCAAAGTTTGATCAAACTTTCAATGATGTCTTTGCAACAAAATGTAGAAGAAGTTTTAGGGGCCTTTTCTTTACCATCACATCCCTTAATGTGTAAGTAGTATTTCAGTAAGAGGTATGGGAAATTTTCTTTTACGTAGTTTTTAAATTCTTCTACTAATTTTTCCTTACTTTGGTTGTATTTTTCATTTGATTCTTCTTTTTCATCCTTTTTATTTTTGCCATTTTCCATATTAGTTTTTGCTACTGGGAAGAGAAGATTAAATCCTTTGCTATCTCGTCAAAAAATTATTTTTTTTGAAGATCCATTCTTGTGAATTAAGAACTCAAAAGGTTTATTTGAATTACTTCTTTTATTTCTGTCGTCCTCTTGTCCATTTTGTTTAATTCTGAAGAGTTGAAGAAGATTATTGTTTCGTTCATGCCATAAGCCAGTTAAGAAGGATATAGGTCCCGAAAAAACAATTTCATAATTTGTGCTTCGGCTATCACTTATAAGTTTTAAAGCTAGATTTTTTTGTTCTGTGTTGTCTTTAGTGATTCAATGAAGAGAACTTCTCTTTTTTAAATTTTTTTGGCCCCCGTGACCATTTAGTAAGAAGTCTTTTCAACTTTGCTTATATTCTTCTATATCTGAAGGATTAAAGTCGGGGAAGTGAAAGTTAGGCTTGTTAGGAAGGTTTACATTTTTGTATTTTTTTTTGTAAAGTTCAGTAGTTGAATCTTGAAAGCTATTGGCATAAGGAAGTATTTCGTGAATAAAACGACCAACTTGTGATTTGCCTATTCATTTAGCTAGTAGAAATCCAATGAAAGTAAAAATTTTTTTTTTTCCGTCATTCTGAAATGACTTGTTAGTAGTTCATTTATGGCTCTCCTGATGGTAATAGTTATCAATATCTCCACTATTTATTTGTCCTAGAACAAATTCTTTTAGTCCAGTAAGATATCTTTCATCATCTGAAGATCAATCTCTTTTAACTCTTTTTTCTGACCTTCTTTTAGAACTAATTGCTTGCTCAGCTTGTTTCTTTGGACCTTTTAAAAAAGCTGAAAAGTTTTTACCAATTGTTTTTTCATGCTTAGTTCCTTTAAATAAATCTCCTTCAAATATTGATTTAGCTATTTGAGTAGCAAAACCAACCATCAATAGAGGGACAGAGTTAGGATTCTGTGCTAGCTTAGAAATTAAGTCATTTGCTGTAATGTCGCTAGAAGAAGTTTTCCCTCCCTGTTTACTACTAGCTTGAATAAATTGATCTAGTTGTTGTTTGAGAGTTTTGGCATATTTAAAACCTAGTTTTCCAATTCTTCCATGTCACTCTGTAGCTACGACAGAACTAATAACGGAACCAAGAAGTATAGGAAAAATTAAACACAGTCCTCTCTTCTTCCACTTGGGAGTCATGTTGATGACTCCTTAGGAACTAAGCTAAAAATCTAGATTCTTCTTGAGTTAAAAATGTTTCTTGTATTTTTCTTAACAATTGAACATCTTGTTCAGGTATTGTTTTAGGGAGATTTTCCTTATCTCTATAGTTTTTGTTTTTTTGAATAGCTGTTTGTAGGTCAGATAAGGTTATTCCTTTTCACCTAATAGAGTTTTCAAAGATCTTGTATAGTCTTTGAGTAATCTCTAAATTCTTTACTTTTAATTTGAAGTAATTAGCTTTAGATTCATTCGGAAAGACAACTATACAAGTGGAATCACTAGAACAAATGAGCTCATATTTAGAAACCATATGCTCAAATAACTTAGAGATAAATAATTCATCAGCTCCACTATTTTCATCATTTTTCAAGTAATTCTTTAATAGAGAGTAGTATTCCTTACTAGTTTCTCTATCTGCTCTTCTAAGTAACAAAATAACCTCTTGTTCCTTAGTTAGTGTTTGTTCGAGCTTAAACTGAGGAAGGTCAACACTCTCAGTTCTAAATAGAGTATGTTTGAATAACTCAACAACTGATGGTAGGCCCTCAATCTTAGACTTCTGAACTATTGCATCACTTAATAGAGTTCCTGTTTCTATGCTTGAATGTTTTTGTTCAGCTTTATCAGGTTCCGAAGAAGAGTCTAAAACAGTCTCAGTGGTTTCTTCTTTTTTAACTTCTTCTTTCGTTTCTTTAATTACTTTCTTCTTTTTGGAAGTCTCTATCTTTGATTTAGGAATAACTTCAACTTTCTTGATTTCTTTAGTAGATCTTTGAAGTGAGGAAGGATAGCAATTCTCAAACAAGTTAACTAATAAATACTTAGAGTAAGCAAAAGAGAATTGAGTCACTCCAGAAGATAAAGCTGTAGCAAGAAAGTTAATCATTGAATTTAAGTTAGGATTGTTTTGCATAAAAATCTTTGCTTGCTCTTCTGAAATAGTTCCCAATACTTCTTTAGAAGAACTTAATTGATAAAAAGAAAGTTCTAGTAACTTATCTAGCATTAATTCAAATAACTTATTAGAGTTAGTTAAGTTCTTCTTGAGCCTCCCTATAGCTTTTAAATAATCAGAACTAAGTATTAATGCTAATAACTCTAAAGACTCTTCTTCAAGATTAGGAAGATTATTTAATACTTCTTCACTTGACTCATTATTAATAAGTATTTTCTCTAGAGAAACAATAGCTTCTCTTGCAGAACCTTTTGAATTCTCAGAGAGCTTAGTGATAACCTCTGAGGTTATTTTCTTATTTTCGGCTTGAGAGATATTTGAGAGCAATTGGTTTAAGTCTTCTGTTTGGATAGGTGAAAAGAATAGCTTTTGACATCTACTTAAGATAGTGGGAATTATCTTATTTATAGCTGTAGTAAGAAAGATAAGTATTAAGTGTTGCGGGGGCTCTTCTATTAACTTAAGTAGTGCATTTCAAGCTTGATAACTAAGACAGTGAGCTTCATCAACTATGTATACCTTTTTAGAGAGTAAAAGAGGGGGATATACAGAGTTCTTGATTATCTCTCTGATATATTCCACTCCATTGTGTGTAGCCCCATCTATCTCTATAAGGTCTGGACATTCTCCTTTTTCGATAGATTTGCAAGAGTTACAGGAACCACATAACTCTTTATTCTTAGAGAATTTAGAGCAATTAACTGCTTGTGAGAACAATCTAGCAGCTGTAGTTTTACCAGTACCATTTGGTCCATAGAATATGAAGGAATGTATATTCTCTTTACTGGTTAAGAAGTTAATTAATAATTCTTTAGTTAGTTCTTGACCAATCAGATCCTTAAAATATTTGGGTCTATGTTTGTTGTATAACACAGAAACCCCAAATAATTATTTTGAGTTTATAGGAGTTCTAAGATTATAGGAGAGTATGTCTTCCAGCAAGAAAGACCTTGCTAACAAATTAGTAACTTACAGCTGTAATTCTTGTGGTTCTACCTATAAATTATTTAGTGGAGATC
Organism: Mycoplasma wenyonii; assembly: GCF_003265155.1. Classification (GTDB taxonomy): domain Bacteria; phylum Bacillota_I; class Bacilli_A; order Mycoplasmatales; family Mycoplasmoidaceae; genus Eperythrozoon_A; species Eperythrozoon_A wenyonii_C. The sequence continues at coordinate 63,850 of NZ_QKVO01000001.1, forward strand.
TCTCCCAAAAAACAGTACCTTTGGATATCTGTGCCGCTTGTCATCCCTTCTATCTAGGTAAATTAGCCTCTGAGTCCACTTTAGGTCTTGCAGAAAAACTTAAAGATAAGTTCTCTTCAGGAAGAAAGAATATCAAGTAATTAATTAGGAGAGAGAAGAGTCAGAGGTCCACCTCTGACTATCTAGTCTCTTAATTGATTTAGGCCTTTTAAATTAAGTTAGACACAATGATTTACAACTCTAAGCTGTATTCATTTTTGGACTCAATTTCTGAAAAACAAAAACAACTAGAAGAAAAGGTTTTATTAGATACTTCTAGTCTTAAGAATGTTTCTCTTCAAAAAGAGCTCTCTAGAAATAGGGAACTAGTCTCTAAATTCTCTACCTACAAAAAGCTAATTGCAGATTATGAAGAATGCAAGGCTTCCTCATCACAAGAAAAGAACCAAGAATTAAAGCTTTTACTAGATGAAGAGTGTTCAGAGTTGACTAAGAAGATCTCACAACTAGAAAGTGAATTTAAGTCTGAGTTACTCCCTGACAACAAATATGATGAGAAAAACATAGTGATTGAGATGCATTCAGCGGCAGGAGGGGAAGAAGCGGCTATCTTTGTCTCCAACTTATTTGATTCATATAAGAAATATGCTCAAGAGAATAAGTGAAAGCTTAGTGTAGTAGAGCTAAGGGAAAGTGAAAAGGGACTATCCTTTATTACCTTTAGACTCTCAGGGAAGAAAGTCTATTCCAAGATGAAATATGAGTCAGGGGTTCACAGAGTTCAAAGAGTGCCTGAAACTGAATCAAAAGGAAGAGTTCATACTTCTACTATTACAGTTAGTGTTCTTCCTGAAGCAGATGAGATTGAGGTTCAAATAGATCCTTCTGAACTAAGAATAGATGTCTATAGAGCTAGCGGGGCTGGAGGACAACACGTTAATAAAACAGAGTCAGCAGTTAGAATCATTCACCTCCCAACTAACATAATGGTCTCCTGTCAGCAAGAAAGATCTCAACTTTTAAATAAGGAAATAGCTCTCAAGATTCTTAAAGCAAAGATACAAGATAGAGAAAGAAAGCTCCAACAAGAAGAGCAATTCACTAATCTAAAACAACAAATTGGTAAAGGAGAGAGAGCTGAGAAGATAAGAACATATAACTATCCGCAGAATAGAATGACGGACCACAGAATACTATTAACTATTAATAACTTAACTTCTATTATGGAAGGGAATCTCTCCCAGATACATCAACAACTCTCTCTAAAAGAACAAGAAGATTGATTTAATAATCTAGCTGATAATTATTCAATCTCTAGCAACTAATCAGTAAAGAAAGAACTCCTTTTTCCTTCAAAGAGCTAGTTTCTTCTTTTCCTAAAGAACTCTCTTACAGGCTTCTTGAATATATCTTTCTTTCTTCTAGTAGAGTTACTAACTTAACTGAATATGAGCAATTTAAAGAACAAGAGCTTGACTTTGAATGTAGATTAACTGAAAAGCTAAAGAGAAGGCTTTCTGATACTAACTATCCTGTTCCAAGAATAACTAGATGTACCTTCTTCAATAACAGCAAGTTTCAGTTATTTCAAGGAGTTTTTGATCCAAGACCAGAAACAGAGTTGCTGGTACAAGTAACTAGAGAATCAGTTAAAGAACTAGGACTTAATTCTTTTTCTTATTTGGACCTTTGTTCTGGAACAGGAGCCATTTATCTTTCTTTGTTGTTGGAATTTGGGGATGAAATCTCAAGGTCTGTAGGGGTTGACTCTTCTTTTAGGGCTTGTCAGAACACCTTAGAGAATCTTTATGAGTTGGGACTTTTAGGGTCTAACAAAGTCATTTTGTCTAGCTGACATAGTTTTTTAGAGAAACAAAGTCAATGAGAAGTGATAACCATTAACCCACCTTATCTAGCTTATGAGGAATGAACTCAAAATCTCAAACATGATCCCAAGAATAGTTTGGTAGCCTCTCAAAAAGGATTAGCTCATTATCAGAAATTCTTATATTATCTTCAAAAGAATACTTATTGAAAACTAGTTGTGTTGGAGTGTAGTGAGTTCCATGAGAGCTATTGAAAAGAAATAGAGAGCCTCAATACTAGTTGATGCCTAAGAAGATATAAAGACTATCTGGGAAAGTTTAGAGTAGTCTCTATAACTAGGAAATAGTTAATTTGTATTGGTCTACTTCAAACCCTTCTCTAAGAATTATTGGTTTAATATCAATAGCTTTACAGCTTTCAGTATCAAAAGTAAGTAGAACTGAACAGAGCTGTCTAGGACCTTCTTGAGGCTCTAGTATGAATCTCTTTTCAGGATAGAAGAATTTCTCTATTATTCCTGCTTTAGCCCCCCCTATTACTCCAGAGGAAGGGCCAGTCATTCCTACATCAGTGATATAGGCAGTACCTTCTTCAGTAATTATTCAATCATTGGTAGGAACATGTGTGTGAGTTCCTAAAACAGCAGAGACCTTTCCATTAAATGCTCAAAGAAATGCATTCTTTTCACTAGTAGTTTCTGCATGTAAATCTACTATGTGAATGCCCTTAAAGCTAGTGGCATTCAATTGGTCTAGTAACTTACTGAAAGAGAGGAAACAATTAGATTGATTGCCTTTAAAGACTACACTGTTACCCATTAGGTTAGTGACTCTTATCTTTATTCCTTTGATGATTATTTCCCTACTCCCTTCTCCCAATGAGCAATACTTAAAAGACTCTTTGAGGTTCAAAGGTCTAACTAAATTACTGTAGGTATCAAAAAGGGTTAGGAGACTTTCTTTTTTAGCTCATGAGTGATTTCCTAAGGTAAAGAAATTAACTCCTACTTCCATTAATTGATTAAGTATTTTGGGAGTTACTCCTTTGCCATGTGCTGAATTCTCTGCATTTGCAATTACTAAATCAATAGAGTGTTTTTTCTTTAGTTCTGAGAGCTGTTCTCTAATAATAGTTCTTCCTGACTTTCCAAAGATATCTCCGATAAATAGGACCTTTAGTAATTTATCAGAGGGGTGATTCTGGTTCACTTGAAATAACTGAAAATTTAAATTTAAAGGATTAAGCATATTGCTGAATAAAAAACTCAAGTTTAGATGTCAGCATTAGGAGGTGCTGTAATTGCTTGCACTGCAATAGCCGCTATAGGAATTGCTGGTTCTGTTGTTCTTGAGACTTTTGAAATGAAAAAGACAAAGACCTTTAGATACTTACTAACAGATACTTTTTATCTTTGTGCTTTTGGCGGATTGTTGATAGCTATTGGCTATTTCTTTAGTTTTTGAGACAGGCACACTCACTATGAAAAAGAAGGCTTAAATGGAGTTACTTGAGGAAGAAAGAGCGTGGGATTAGTTTGAGGGGTTTTGCTTTGTGGAGCTAGTGTATATCTTCTTTCAATGTGAAAAAAGCATAGGGGGGGGCAAACAAGTATACAAGGAACAGTGACATCTTCCACAACAATGGCTACACCTGTTCCCAAAGAATCCCTGAAAGAATCAGTTTTAAAAACTTTTTCAAAGCTTAAGCTGAACAAAAATCTATTCTTGAGAAATAAAAAATAACAAGAGTATTTAACAATGTCTTGGTTATCTTTTTTCAATAGTTATGAAATTGAAACAACAGCACAAGCACTGATTGGGATTGGTACATCTTGCCTTTGTTTCATTGCTATCTTCCAACATAGAAGTGTATATAGAACCAGAAATACTGTAGGATTCCACAAAGGTTTTTTGTTAGTTCAATTAGTTGCTAGTGCCTTTTTAGTAGCTGCAGGCATTTTAGGAATGTGTCTTGAGCAGGAAGGGGTTCGTAGTAGAGCCTCATTCCCTTTACTTGCCGCTGGTGGCGTTCTTCTTCTGCTTAATGTATATACTCTATGAGTTAAGTTTCAAAATCTCTCTTTAGCCAAGAAAGCAGGTATGTCTGAAGTTGAATACTATGAAAAAGAAATTATTCCTAGCTTGAAACTAAAAGAAGAAACTTAATAGGTAGGAATTACTGGCTCACCTAATAATTTGGAAAATAGCAATTTAGCTTTAAACTTACAGGACTGTGCGGGACTTATACACTTAACTGCTTTAGGACCTCAAGTAGCAGACAATCTTCTATTTATCTTGAGACTAAATAATCCACCAAATACAGGAATTAATAGACTAGCTAAGCTAGAGACTAGATAGTTAAAGTCTTTTGCCTTACAAAAACAGAATCAAGACACCAATGCCAACAATAAATTGGTAGCAGAGGAGAAAATAGAAATTAAATATAAGGGCTGGATGATGGTTCAGAAACCTTGTTCTGCGAAGAAAGAACTCAATCCATTCTTTTGGATATAAGCCCCAGCATATTCATGAGTGGGTTGAATAGAGGATGTAGGAGTTCTTTGTCTTAGATTCTCAAAAGGATTAGCAAGAAAGCTCTTTAATGGAAAGTTTTTGTAGTATTCTGAGTCAGAATGTAACACATATATGTGGTAGTAACCTATCAACAAAACCAAAGAAATTCAACCTACAGAACTTACAAGATTTAAATAAGCTGAACAAATATTTATCTTCTTGGAAATAAAGAAATAATTCATAGTTAATGGGACTTAATAAGAAACTAGTTCTTGCTACTCTAGCCCCTTGTTGTTCTCCCTCTTTATTAGCAATAAAAGGATCTAAGACCCATTCACATTATCGAATACTAGCTAACTATAATGGACAGGCAGAATTACTCTTGAGTTTACAAATAACTCCTGATTATTTTCCCTATCAGTTCAAACAGAGATCCTTATATGACTACCTAACCAATATAAATAGATATTTAGTAGTTAATGAAAAAACCTCTGAGAAAAAAAAACAACTAAAAGAAAAACTTCAAAAAAGAATAGATGAGTTAATTAGTAAAGTTAGTACTTTTGGACCTAGCCTTTGGAATGAAGACTTATATTCTGGAGGTTTAGTTAATAGAAATGTTCAGTTTTGGAATACTAAGAGCGCAGATTACTTATTCCTAGAACAATTCATTGTTGATGATTCCTCAGACCCTTTATTTCTAATTCAAAGATTACCTAAACATAAACACTTAGCAATTACTAACTTTAGGGCCTCGAGAGATCCTTATAGCTTATTTGGTGAAGATGTTTATAAGTATTTCAAGAATTCTGGGAACTCAGGACAGTCTTCTAATAATCACATTGCTAAGAAATTACATGAATACTACAAGAATTATTCCAAAATATCCCCTAACAATCTATTTAGAAGTTCCAAATACATTTATTTCTGAAATGATTTTTGCCACCACCTTAAAGAAAAAGCTAAGAATAACTCAGAAGACTTAAAAAACCTATTTAGGTTACCTTACAAGGGAGAACAACTTTTTGCCCCTCACGGAAAGAAAGAAGTAGACCAACACATTGCCAAAGAGTTTTTTGCAGCTGTTTTTACTGACGAGGAGTTAAAGGAACTTAATGGAGATTTTGAAAAGTTTTCAATGAATTATCTGAAAGAAACAGGGGTACAAGCCTCGGCAGTTACAGTTGCCTCCCCATCCGTTACTAATGACTCTATTTGTTCCTCAGAATTAATCAATGGCCTTCCCGAGAAGGTTCATCACCCAGCCCTAGAACACCAAACTATGAAGGGCAGTAGTCCTATTTCCGAGGGAACTCAAAAAGATTTATTGGTTTATCTCTCTCAAATGGCAATCGCTTTGGACAAGATTACTAAAACTTCACACTTTAGTTCTGTGTTTGGCTCAGATCACAGAAAAGAATTTATTGAAAAAGCTTGAAATAATGCAGTCTTGATGGCTAAGAATTATAGGGAAAGGCTGAAAAATGTTAGAGAATATTTGAAACACATTGGAGTAGTGGATAAGTGTTTTGATCCAGACAAGGGTAATTCCACCAAAACCAAATCTAAAACAGTAGCAATTATTTCCTACCCTCCATCTCAATTAGGAGCAGGAGATGCCTCTATTCAAACAGTTTCTAAGTATCCATTCTTATATAACGAATTGGGACTAAATGAAGTTATTCCTAAAGGATTTGAAAAGACCTCACAAGATTCTTCTCACGAGGATGTATTAGGAGTAGATGACAATGGTTGATGGTGAAGATTAGGAGACTTTAATTTCTCTAGTAAGGGACTAGACAGCTTTAGTTCTACCGCAGACTCCATCATCTTATTAGCTACAACAGATGATTGAAATATTCTTAATTCTTGAGATAGCCCTAAATTAAGGTCTCTGAGGTCTTTACTAAAGACAAGTGGTAATGACAAAGACCAAATAATTATGAGTAACTACCACTTATGAAATGAGGGATTAAGGTCTCCTATTGCTTTGAACCTATTGCTAGATGTGTTAGTAGAGACTTTAACTAAACAATTTGGGAATGGAAAAACAGATGCAAAGAATTTATATTCAAAAGCTTTAGAGTGAGGTGATTATTGAGAAAATCATTTCGTTTCAAGTACAAGCGCAAATAACGCAAAACAATCTAAATAGGTTTGATAATAAATTATTGAATACCGCACTCTTCTAAATAATTTTTATGAGGGAAGGAAATAAATCATACGTCTCTTTCAATCCCCTTTTTATCCTTTTTAGTCTTACTAGTCTTCTTAATGAATATTGTGTCCCCGCCATAAAACTCTAATGCTTCTTTAGTAACTATTCCTATTCCCCCTCGATCTTGGTGAACAAATTGAAATTCATCAAGCGCCTCCCATTCAACCAATAGGCTCTTAATTCATTCACCTATTATTCTCTTATTCTCGAAGGTGTTTAATTTTTTAATTTTTTTTCCAGTAAAACAAGCCTTAAAGATATATCCATTATCTGTTACCATATAGAATCATTCCTTTCTTGAAGGTAAATAATCTGCAGAATTAACGGTTAACTGTACATCATATCAACTTTGCTCTTTTCCTCTTGCATCTATTCATGGCTTACCATAGCAAGCATTTAAGTCATATCTTGATCAATCTAAATTTCTACAAATAGTAACTTCTGCTTGAGTAGGAACAATTAAAGGTATCACAATTGTTTGTAGTGCTTCTGATTTTTCTAAGTCTTCGAGAGTAAACATTTTTACTTCTTAAAAGTATTTTTCCCACTGATTTTAAAAAACTTTTCAGGCTCTGTTTTATTAACTTTCTTGACAATAAGTAATTGGTTTTTAACTAAATAAGCTATATTGTTCGAAACATCTTCTGACTTCAAGGAGTCTATGTGTTTTTTAGTTTTTTTTAATATTTTTGGATTATGTGTTAAGTACGCCATTTCATATTGTCTTCATTTTGGTCAAATTGTTTCTTGATCTGTTAGAAAACTTAAATTAGGAGAGCCAATTATAGCTGAACGAACTTCGCCATTTTTAAGAAAACAATACAACTTCACGTGATTTTTAAAGGCAAAAACTACTCTTATCTCACCTATTCCTTGTTTTTGTCATTTTTCATTAATTTCCATAACCAATTGAAGAAGCTCTTCCGGAAATCCATTAAGAAAATACATTCCTAGAATTAGAGAGACATTTTTTATATTTTGTTGAGTTATTAATTTATCTAATTCAAGTAAAGATTTACAAGAAGCAAATCCTACAGCAATTTCTAATTGATCCGATTTCTTTATTTCTTCCTTAAAACAATCTTTAATAGTTTTGTCATTTTCTTCGGTCAACAAAGGCCAGATACTAGAACACAGCAACTCATCATCTTGCATTGATTAGGTTTTTAAGTTCAGTACTTTTTGATTTTTTGTAGTTCCCCCATTTAATTAATTGAGACTAGACTCGAAAAAGGAATAAGAAAATAGGTCTATATAAATTCTTGTAGTTTCATCAAAATTATTCTTCCTCCTAAACTTTTTGTTCCTTCTCAACCTCTACATTTACAGAAGTAGTAATATGCAACGCGAGATTCATCATTTTTGTCGAGATTATTCTTAGACTTTGTTTTAAAAAACTTTAAATATGTCTAATTTTTTTTAATTAATCGATTTTGTTAGGGAAAGAAATAAATCATACGTCCCTCTTAACTCCTTTGCTATCTACCATAACCTTGTCAGTTTTTTTAATAAATACCTTGTTATTACCATAATACTCTAATGCTTCTTTAGTAACTATTCCCATTCTTTGGCAATCTTGGTAAACATAATGAAACTTAATAAGTACCTGTCATTCAACAAATATACTTTTAATTCAGGCTCCTATAGCTTCTCTGTCTTTAAAAGTGCTTAATCTCTTAACTCTCTTGCCCGAAAAACAAGCCTTATGAACGTATCCCTCATCTGTTACCAAGTAGAACCAATCTTTTATTGAAGGCAGATCATATGGAACATCTACTGTGAACTGCACTTCATATCAACTCTGTTTTTTTCCAGTTTTTTTATCTACTAATGGTTTGCTGTAACAGGCGTTTAAAGGATATTTAGATAAATAATCGAAATTTTCTGCATTCATAACTTCTTCCTCGGTTGGAGCATCTAAAGTCAAAATGATGGTTTTTAATACTTTTGAGTTTTTTACTTCTTGATATTCTCCGAAATTTAATCACATCTTGTTTAATTGAATATTTGTGAGTTTGATTTTAGATGTCTTTTAAGTTTTTGTTGATCCGTTTCAAAAGTTAAAAAAACATTATTTTTCATAAAAGAAGTTATGTTTTTTGAGAAACTGTCAGCTTTCAACGCATTCATATGATTTCTAATTTCTTTTAGAGTCTCAGAATTTTTTAATAGAAGTGATATTTCACACTGTTTGCATTTTTGCAAGGATGAAGTTTTAAGTGGGAGAAAACTTAAGTTAGGAGAGCCTAATATTGCTGAGTGAATTTCATTATTTTTGAGAAAACAGTATAACTTTCCGTGGTACCTAAAAGCATAAGTTATTCTTATTTCTCCTATGCCAGATCTTTGTCATTTTTCATTAATTCTTAGTGCTAATTCAAGAAGGTTATTATTTGGGAATCCAATAAAGTAGTGCATTCCCAAAATTAAAGAAATATTCTTAATATTTTGTTGAATAACTAACCTATCTAATTCTTCCAGAGCATTATGGGAGAAAAATCCTACAGCAATTTCTAAACGATCTGATTTTTTCAGTTCTTTTATAAAACAAGACTCAATGGTTTTATCCTCTTCATCAAACAATAAGGGTCAAGTACTGGAATATAGTAATTTTTCTTTCATTAATTTCAGGTGTTTCAGCTTGACATATTGAAATTCAAAGATAATAAGTTTGAAGTTCTAATTAACTAATTAATAAAAGTCTTAAAAAGGAATAACTTTTCTTTGAAACTATCTACTAATTATTAAAGAAACTCTGGTTATTGGAAAACTTAATTAACTTGGGTTTGAAACTAAAAACTAACTACTTTGTCTTAGAAATCCAATATCTTCGTTAAAAATAAGGAAAATATTTCCTGTTGAAGGTGTTTCTAAATTAACTGTTTTTACCAAGAAAGTTTTACTGTTAGCTTCAGCTTGCCATATATCACCTCTTTTACCTGTTATTGAAGAAGGGGAGAGCGCGTCACTAGAAAAACTCACTGTACCGTTGTCACTTGAACCCGTTGTTTCTGTTGTCATCTTAAATTTTGTTACTGCATTTCCGCTTGAAAATAATTCACTAGGGAATAATCCTGCTCAATTATTTGATCATTCATCAACAGAATCTTTATTAGTTCCTGAGCAAGAAACCAGAAAATAAGACTTGTTGTTTATCAAGTTGTAAAAAACATCATTCAAGTTTTTAGAGTTAACAATACTGCAGTTTTCTTTCTCTTTAACTGGTAATGCAGGAGCTAATGGCTCAGCTTCATCTTTCGCCCGAACAGTTTGATCTGGCTCAGAAATTTGATCAGTTTGTTCCGGATCAGTAGGACTAGCTGTAACACCTTCTGAAGTAACTATAGGTGCAACTTCTTGTGTTACGTTATCGCTTGAATTTACACTAGCAAGGATTGTATCGCCCCCCCCAACTAAGGTACTTTGCTGGCCTGTTTGTCGAAGAGTTACAGCGACAGTTGTTCCTCCACCTACTCCAACTACCCCTCCAGTAACAGCAAGAATAGCCTTAAGATAAGTTTTCAAAAGTTAAAAACCTGCTTTTCTTTAAATTTACAGAAATCAAATTACAGAAATATTAGAAAAGACTTTTAATCTAAACTCTCAACTCAACATTTTTGCATTCTCAAAAGCCTCTTAATTATCTGTTCATTACTTTTTTGCAACTCAAAAATAGGTTCACAGAAACTATTGAATTTGTCAATTAAAGATTGGGGAGGGAGCTTAACTTTAAAAGATAAAAATCTATTTAAATCAAAAGCTATTTTGGCTGTGGACATATTAATCAGTCTTTTTAATTGTCAAATGTTTTCCCTAATCAAAAAATAAATAAAAGTTATGGGGAGATTATCTTGATGCCCCCCCTGCGAGCTAGATTATTAGAAATTCCTCAAAAATTAGTATTCATAGTTAATTCTGAAGAATTCACATAAATCTTTCCTAATTGAGAGCTACTGGCATTATGTATAAAGATCAGATCTTTGGGAGATACCACATGACAATTGGCTCTTCTGAACCCCTCTTTAGTTAATGACTCTTCTGTTTTATCTACAAACTTAAACCCTTTCTTAGAAATATCTCTTACTTGTAATCAAGGAATTCCTCTCTCTTTGCAGAAATATTTCTTTTCTTGTTCTAGGTTTCCTCGAGGGGGCCGGCCTCCTCTAATAATGGTGAATAACTCTCCAAAATTCTTAATTGTGTAATCACTTAAGTTATCAAACAATATATGGAAATAAGCAGTCATTTGTTTCTCAAATAATTCATTAATTCTTCTCTTTAGCTCTATATATCTAGTTACTGTTTGATATTTCTTGACTATTCTTTCTTGTTTATTTAAAGGGGGAATGGAGATAGGTAATTCTCCAAAATTTTTTCAACTAAGCTCTTCTCTAACTCCTCCTGTAGCAGAATATCTAACAATTTTGTCTGTAAGTGTCTTTTTGAAGAAGAAATCAAGATAAAAGTGATTTATCTGTGGATTATTTATTTGAAAGACTACATAAGTGGTAGAAATTTGAATTTTGTCTAATTCACTGTTAAAAGCGAGGGAGAGTTTATCTCCATTTCGCGCTGTAGAAGGTTTGTAACAAAATTGCCCTCTTTTTACTAATTGAAAAGGAACCTTAATCCTATCTAAATTAGTTATGTGAGTTTCTGTAAAACATTTATCTACACTTAAACCTTTAACTGGAATGTTTTTGTCATAAGGAATTACTTCTTTGACTCTTTCTATGTAGTCTCCTAATTTACTCACATTTATCTAAGGAATAAAGGTTTGTATGTTTTTGAAAGAAAGAGTCTGTTATTGATACTAAAGATTAAGAGAAACTAGCTTTTAGTAGGGTTTTCCAGAATGTACTTAAAGACTTCTTGTATCTTTCCTTGTTTTATTTGATTGATCATAGTTTCATATTGTTGAGGGGAGTAACTCTCTTTTTTATGCGGTTCTAGTTTGTCTGAAATAACTAGTAATTGTCCTATCTTATTTAGGCTTGCAATAGGCTTAGTGTGATACTCTATTGCCTCCAATACATCTGAGTCTAACTTAAATGTTTTTTCTAGATAGTATTTAGCTACAGGGCCATGAAGGCTTCATAGCTCTGATTCTAATTCCTTTTTAGGTTTAGAGTAGATCTTGGTTGCATAGTTTAGGAGTTTGGTTGTAGATCAATTCTTCGCAAAGTCATGATAGGCACAGCTCAGTAATAGCTTTGATTTAGTTAAGTCATCTAGAGCACATCATATAGCTATTTGATTTGCAAAATCTAAGACTCTTAAGGTGTGTTCAAATCTATCTTCAGATTCTTCTTTTCTGGCTCTTTTTAGAGCATCCATTCAAGACTTCTCTGGTTCAGGGGAAGCCATATGTATTCTCTTTCAGTTTTGACCCCCTAGAGAAAGGTCTAAGCTCTTTTTATGTTTGTTAGTGAAGAGAAGGAAGGTATAAGAGTTAGAAAGAGTTTCTAACTTTCACTTGATGTGGTTTATAGCTAAGGTTTCAATTAAGAAGGTAGTTTCTTTAGGTAGAGAGCTGTATTTGCTATTTATTAGGGATTGAACATAGTCTCTACATTTTTCAGGATCTACTAGGTCTTGTCCTTTAGGAATTTCAAAGAAGTTAATAGATGTCGAAGGGTTAGATAGCTTTACATTCAACTCTACTTGTTGCTCGAAAAAAACTAGTTTCTTATCAGTAACATTGGGACTTAATCCTTTTTTGTAGAAGTCAATAGAGTCTATTTGAAAGTGTTCAAACAGGGTCTTAAATACTTCTGGATAGGCTAGGGAATAACTACTGATATAGATTAGTTTCATTAAATAGTTACTGTCTCTTTTGAATTAGCGTAACTTAAGAGAGTTGTGTTAATCTCTTCAGCTTTAGGACCTACAATCAACTGAACGTGATTGTCACTTACTCATTTAATGGCTATCACTCCAGCCTTCTTAAGTTCTGATTCTATCACTTTAGATTTATCTTTGATGTCGTATCTGAGTCTAGAGGCACAGTTCTTGTAGTTAGTTACATTATCTCAACCCCCTAGACCTCTTTTATAGGAAGCAATTTGTGGAGGTAATTCACTGTCTTCTGCAGAAACTGTTTCAGCAGAACTATCTACTTCCATATTGGTGTTAAGTTGTAATTCTTCTTTTAAATGCTTTTGTCTGAATAGGTAGAAGAATACTGCAAAGTAGACTACTGCTAGTCCAGCACCAACCACAGCTCATCAATAGAAGGTTGTACCTTTCTGTACAGGTATTACTCCATTGATTATTAGCTCAATAATCCCTCCAGAGAATGCTGTAGGAATATGAGCATTAGCTAATCGCATAGCCAAGAAAGAAACTCCACACATAGTTGTGTGGAATCAATAGAAGAGTCTAGGCATAGAGTACATAAAGCTGAACTCTATAGGTTCAGTAATACCTAGTACTACAGAATTCATCATTCCTGGGAATAGAGTCTTAGAAAGCTCTTTTCTCTTTTCTCCTCCCTTTTTAGAAGAGAGATAGATAGCTAATGCAGCTGCAGGTAAGGCAAACTGCATGATTGGGAATTTACCTTGTGTAAATCTACCTATGTGAATGGAGTTACCATTATTTCCATTGCAGCGTTCAAATATCTTTGTACAACTAGGAAGAGCTAATGCGGAAGCACCCATTAAAGCATCTCCTTGTCATTGAAGAGAGTTAAGAGTTCCTCCCCCTAAACAACAACAGCAGGTAGTTCCTCCATTACAACCACCTGTACAACATTTTTTACATAGTTCTCCACCATTTTGCAGGATATCTCCCCCTAAAGGCGTGTATCAAAATAGAGAGGCAAATAAGTGATGAAAACCTGTGGGAATTAAGAGTTTTTCAAGAAAACCAAAGAAGAAGGCATCAGCCCCTTTTCCTTTAGCAATAAAGTTACCTGCATGGGATAAGCCTATTCCTATTCAGGGATAGAAGACTAGGAATAGTAAAGCTACAGGTATTACTGCAAGAGTAGTTAGTAATGGAAGTAATCTTTTACCTGAGAAATAAGCTAAACATGCTGGTAGTTTTATCTCTGAACAATTCTTGAATAGATAAGGGATTATTAACCCTCCAATAATCATTGGAGCAAAGATAGAGCAATTTAAGGTAGTAACTCCAAAGAATCTATGTATTAAATGGGAGGCTTGGTCTCTTCCTGCCCCTTTCCATAAGATTTGTAACTCACCATTTTTTTCAGTACAGCAAGGTAGTAGACAACCACACACTCCATTTGATGTACCACACTGACAAGTAGATTTGTTATTCTTACAGTTAGTAATGAAAGCTGAGTTAAAGTAGGTAAAGGTTAAGAATCCTAGTAAAGCACACCAAATAGCTATTCCCTCGTGTTTCTTAGTGAAGGCTAAAGCAAAAGAAATACATATGAGTAAAGGAAATGCTTGTAGTAATGGAAAAGCAATGGCCTGTATTGCCCTTCCAATTTGAGATGGAATATTTCCATTACCATCTTTATTAACTATTCCTCCTATTGATAGGAATAAGCTAGTAATAGCCATGGAGGCAATTGGGAGCATGAAAGCTCCCGAAATGCCTGAAAGCTTAAGTTTTAGATTACTACTATTGAGTTTTCCAAAGTTGAGCTTAGACACAGATACATACTAATTTAGGAAGAAAAGAAAGGTATTTTTCTTCCTTTTGGATAGTTAGTTCCTATTAGTGTATTGAAACAATTAAACTTTTTCTTTAAATAGTTTTAGAAAAACTAGATTTGAAGGATTGTATTGAAAGGGCAGAACAGTTATTTTTAAACACTGACAAAGTATGCAAGATAAGGAAGAATAAAAGACAAGTAGAACATACCTTTTTAGCTTTTTATAGAGCCAATATATTTCATCACAGGTTAAGTTATAAGTCTTTCTTTTCTAGAGAGTTAGTTCAAGCCTGAGAACTATATCTTAGTGAAATACAAACAGCTTTAGCTTTTTTGGGAGAGCATGAGAAGAAGTTCTTAGAAAGTTGTTACAACAATAGAGTAAGTAATAAGAATAGTTTTATTTTCTCTAGAGCTAATTATTACTGTTGTCTTAATAAGTACTCAGATAAGTTTCTAGATTTATTTGACTATGAATTCTTTTATTGCAATATTTCTCAGATGAAACAAATATCTGATGTTTTATTGATTCCTGCAATGAATACACAAACAAATGGCATTAATACTTAAAGAATTTATGAATTAGTTTTTAGTTAATTACTAAAATTAAGGTCGTTTTTTAGTTAGAAAAGGCTCTAGACAAGACTTAGGTCTGGACCTGTTTAAGTCTTAAGAGTTTTGTTATTTTTTTTAGATGACTGAAACTGACATGGTTGTTTAGCGGCTGTTTTTGTTGTTATCGGTGCTGGGGCTATAACTTCAGCTTTTTGGCCGGGATTTTATAAAACTTACAAAACCAAAGATACTAAAGGTCTACCAATCAAACTTTTTGCATTATTTCTTCTTGTAGGTATTTTGATGACCGCAGGGTCTATTGCAGGAATTTGTAAATCACCAGAATGAAAACCGGGGTATTTTAAAGGATGATGATTTGTATATCTGAACTTTTTCGTTATGTCAGTTAATGCATATACCGTGTTCCTTTGGTTTAAGAATAAAAGAATGGAAAGAAACAATAAAGATCAAAAATCAATTGTTCTTGACACTAGTATAGATACACGGGTAGAAAATGCTTAAATAATGATTGTTTTTCTTAATGAAAACGGAAAAACTCCCGCTTTAGTTCTTATTGGCTTGGGAGCTTTCATCCTAAGTCTTATTTCTTTTACACAATATAAAGGGGTGAAGGATACTAAAAATACTGTTTTTCTTGATAAAAAGTTCATGATTGGTCAGCTTTTTGCTTGTTTCTTTTTAGGATTTGCTTGCATTTGGGGGATGTGTGATTGAAGTGATGTAAGTTATGGTTGCATTGATGCAGTATTGACTGCAATTAATTTGATTCTTTTCTATGTGAATTTCTATACATTGCGAGTTAAGCTTGCAAATATTGATGCAGCCAAAAAAGCGGGAATGACTGAAGCTGAACATTATGATAAAGTGATTGCACCATCTTTAAAATTGCAAACCAATAGTTAGTTTTTAGTTACTTTAGAAAAACAAAGAAATTAATTAAAAGTATTTATTAGAGGAGACTTACCCAAGTGGTTAAGGGGGCATCCTGCTAAGATGTTAGGTGGCTTATTTGCTGCGCAAGAGTTCGAATCTCTTAGTTTCCGCCAGTTTATTAATTAACCAATTAATTATCTTTAACAGAAGAAGTTTGCTCAAAAAGATTTAGTTTCTACAAAATACTTAATCATTTTTGGGCTGTGTTCCTTAGGTTGGTCGGGTTTTGAATGGGAAAAAATTGTAGCTATTTCTCCCCCACCTCCAACTACAGATTCCTGATTATTACCTAAATTTAGTCAAATTGTTGTATATTCGATACCTTTAGGATCTTTAAAATCTAAGTGTTTTTTGATACTCGCTGATTTCGCCTTTCCATCTTCAAAATATTTAAAAATGTCATTGTCTTTCAACTTTCTTTTCTTTCAGTTTTCTATAGGAATAATTAATTTATCATTAGTCAAATGAGCATAATCAAACTTATCAACTTTTATTGCAAAACCAGAGAATACTAGAGTTACAAAGCTAAAAGCTATCACAGAAAAGATTTCCTTAAGAAACATACTTTAAGAGATCAAAGATATTTGTCTTAAGTCAATATGGTTAATAAAGAATTGGCTTAGATTGAGATCATGTTCAGAACAAATTACAAAGTTCTTTTCAAAAATTAATGGAAATAATTTCTTAAATACAATCTCTCTAATAGCAGAGTTAATATGAGAAGTTGTTTCGTCTAATAACAAGATCTTTCTAGAAAGAGTACATAGATAAAGAAAATTAACAAACTGTCTTTGTCCATCACTAAGTTCTTTAGTTTTTAGTTTTTGATAGTCATAAATTCCTATTTGCTTAGCTAAAGTCAAAACAGTCTTAAGCCTTTCTTCACTTAAAGATTGCTTCAGTTTCAATCAGTCAAGTTCTAGAGCTTCTGATTTAGAGTTTTGATAGATAACTAATTTATTAAGAGAACTCATTCAAAGACTAGATAGTCTAGTTCCATTAATAAAGATGGAATTAACTGCATCAGGTAACTTAGCAGAAATTAACTTGTATAGAGTACTCTTGCCTATTCCAGAAGGCCCAGAGATAAAACTACTAGGATAGATGGACAAATTTAAGTTATGAAATATTGTTTTTTCTCCATTGTGATAACTCAATCCTTTGATCTCAATTAATCTAGGCTCCAAAGGAAAAATATAAGCTTCACTCATTGTTATTGGTAAGTTGTCATTAAACAACAGATGTTTAAAGTGATTCACTGAGTTTTTATATTTAGCTCAATTCAAGCCATTAAGTATTAATTTGTCTAAAGCAGAGCTTAGTTGCATATAGGCAATTCCAGCAAGGATCAAATGAGAAATAGAAATACTTCTTGAAAAACATAGATATGCCCCTATAAAGTAAATTGAGCAATTTATCAATTGTGTCATAAAAAAATTCAGTTTTAGGAACAAAGTCTTTTTTAACTGAAAGTTTTTATCAGTTAACTGTCACTCAGTTATTTCAGTACTTAGTGAACTATTTAGAAAAGAGAACTTGCTGAAATCTCATTCATATTTCAGAAATTGATTTAGTTTGAAAATTAATTTCTGAATATTGACCTTATGTTTGAGTAACTTTCCTACTCCTGAATTATCTAGCTTATGAAGGATATAGAAATTAACTGTCTTAGTAAATATCAAAACAATAATTAGGGTTAAGAATCAAGATTGCAGATAGATCAGATAGAAGATTATGAGAGAAGCAATCATAACACTAGAGATCATTGTGCTCAGTAATTCACTGTAGAAGAGAGACATTGTCTCTATATACTCTTGAATCATTAGATATTGATTCTTAGATAACTTAGATCAGAAATAGTTCTTTTTTCTCTCTAATCTATTCAGCAAGATACTGTATAGCTCTTTACAGTATCATTGCTTATCTTTGAAGTAATAAATAGACTTCAGATACTCTACTAGAGCTCAGATAAAGATAACTAGAATGGCAATAAAGATAATGGGGGCAATATTTTGTAAGTATTGGCTCTGTATCACATCCTCAAATACCAATTTGTTAGTAACAAAACTAATAATTAGTAAGAAAAAAACTGTTAGCTCTAGAGATATATTTCTCAATAATCTAGAAGGCTTAAGAATAGAGATTTCTTTCTGGGAATAGTTAACTAATATTCTGGACTTACCAGAAGAATCAATCTTCTCTATTAGTAGTATCTTCCCAGAGAATATAGAAGCTAATTGTTGATAGTCAACTCTGAATCTACCTAGTTCAGAGTCATATAACACACAAGTGCTTTGTGTTTTCTTAGCTATTACAAAGTGCTCAGCATTATTTCTATATAAGAGCATTACAAAAAATCCTTGTAAAGGATTTGCCTGTAACTCTTTAATAGATAGCTTGTAAGCCTCTAAATGTATTCCATACTTTCTATTAATGGTTTCTAATTCAAAGATAGAGATACCTCTTTCAGTGATATTTAGTTGATCGAATATCTCTGATCTACTTACTTCTCTGCCTAGAAAGTGATTAATTAATGATCTTGTAACGGAAACACCACATTCATGTTCACTTTCTTGGTAGTAAATCTTCATATAGTAGGCCTCGCCAATTCATTAATTAAGACAAAAACTAATAAAGAAATAAATATACACTTAAGAAGTTTATATATAATTAAGGTAAATCTATGTCTTGTTGCTGTAAACATATGTGTCATCACTGTTGTGGTTCTTGTTGCTGTATGTCTTCTTGTTGCCACTCTCATCACCATCATTGTTGCTCAACTACTTCCAGTTGTTGTTCAGATTTTTGCGCTGAAGAAGAATCTTGTGGAAGTTGTTGCAAAGACTGTTCAGGACACAAAGGAAGCTTAAGTTAGGCTAGCTCTAAGCTTGGCTTTAAGCCAAGCAATTAAGCCTAATGTATCAAGATATTGTTTACTCTCTCTCTGAAGTTACTAGATTCTATTCCAAAGAGCAAAAGAGAGGAATCTTAGTCAAACCAAGTCAAGAGTTAGGTTGTCAAGACAACATTCAAGTTCTCTTAAGCTCTAATCCTTTTATTACAAATATTCAATTAGAGATGCAAGGATGTATCTTACTTAAAGCCTCTGTTAATGCTCTTTGCTTAGCTATTGAGAATAAGAGCAAAACAGAAAGTATTCAAATAATCGATAACTTTTTAAAGATGATTCAAGGAGAAAACTTTAACCCTGAATTCTTAACTGAGAGTCTAAAGATATTTGAAAAATTTAAATTAGCTTTAAGCAGAAGAACTTGTCTAACACTAGGAGCCTTAGAGCTAAAAAAGACTATAGAAACTAACTAATTATTGATTCACAAAAACAATTAATTCTAGGATCACACATCTCCCTAAACAAATCTAATAACTATCTCTTAGGAGCAGTACAAGAGTCAATATACAATGGTGCCGATTGCTTCATGATTTTTACTGGCCCTCCCCAAAATCAACGAAGAGTCCCAATTGATCAACTATTTCTATCAGAAGCTTTAAAAGAGGCTCAAAAAGCCAATATAAACTTCCAAAATTGTGTAGTCCATGCTCCTTATATCTTTAACCTAGCAAAAAAAGATGAAGATGGCTTCATCCATTCTTTAGTGGTTAATGAGATTCAGAGAACCGTTCAAATGGGAATAAAGATCTTTGTTGTTCATCCTGGTTTCTTTTACTCAAAGCCCAAAGATCCTGAGCAACTCTCCAAAGATAGACAGGCTGGAATACAACAAATTATTAGTAATCTAAAGAGAATATTAAAAACCACAGAACATTTAGACTATTGATTCGCTTTAGAGACAATGGCAGGCAAAAAGAATCAATTAGGAAGCAGTTTAGAAGAACTTAAAGAAATCATTGAAGGATGTGAAAATCACCCTAGATTAGCTGTGTGTTTAGATACAGTTCATCTACATGACAGCGGCTACGACCTCTCTGATGTAGAAGGATTTAAAAAACACTTTGACTCTTTAATAGGACTAGACAGAATTAAGACTATACATCTAGGAGATTCAATGAATCCCAGAGGATCTAGAAAAGATAGACATGCAAACCTTAATTATGGTCATATAGGTTTTGATACTTTAATGAAGTGAGCTTATGATGAATTCTTTTCAACTCTTCCCATAATAGTAGAAACGCCTTTCTGAATTAAAAAAGTTGGTGAAAAGAAAACCTTAGTCTCTCCCTATAAATGAGAGATTCAATTAATTAGGAATAGAGCCTGAAAACCTATTCCAAATCCAGAACACCAACCTATCTATAATCGTTTTCTAACTTCAACTAATGAGTAACTTTAAAACCTATTGAACTAAACTAAAAAACTTTATCTCTAGATTCTGTAAGTCTTATTTAGAGTGACTTCATAGACAAAGAGAGCAAAGACATGTTAAGTTCGTCAAGAAACGCACTAAATTAGATTGCAAAATAAAAAACCTAGATCGAAAATTAGGTTTATATTTAAAGAAAACAGAAGCTAAAAAACAAAAGTTACAAGAAAAACTCAATAAAGTTAATAAAAAGTTAGAAAAGCTTGACAAAGCTTTATCTAACGAACTAGAGGTTTTTGAGACAAAGACTGAGGAAGAAAATCCTAATTTCTAATATATAAAGTTTTTATAGTATAAAAATAGGGTGTCTTAGCCAAGTTGGTAAGGCATGGAGCTGCAACCTCCATATGCATCAGTTCGAATCTGATAGACACCTCCAAAAGCTCCTAATAGCTCAATGGACAGAGCACTAGCTTGCGGTGCTAGAGGTTATAAGTTCGACTCTTATTTAGGAGGCCAGAAGTTCGGGACATAGCTCAGTTTGATTAGAGTGCTTGGTTTGGGACCAAGAGGTCGCAGGTTTGAATCCTGTTGTCCCGACCAGTAGTTTGGCAGGATATCTCAGTTGGTTAGAGGGATCGGTTCATATCCGATAGGTCGCGGGTTCGAGCCCCGCTCCTGCTACCATTTATAGGAAGCTTACCCAAGTGGACGAAGGGGTCAGTCTTGAAAACTGAGAGGCATCTAATAGGTGCGCAGGGGTTCGAATCCCTTAGCTTCCGCCATTTATTTGTTAATATCACCTATGAGTGAAGTCTCTCATTAAGGGGAATTCCTTCCTCTTTAGAGAGTATTTTTTTCTGTAATATCGCGGGGTAGAGCAGTTTGGTTAGCTCGTCAGGCTCATAATCTGAAGGTCGTAGGTTCAAATCCTACCCCCGCTACCAATAGGGGCTTTTAGTGTAGAGACCTAACATACCACACTGTCACTGTGGAGATCGCGGGTTTGAATCCCGTAAGGCCCGCCATATATGGATTTTGGGTAGGCTTCGTAGCTCAGTCGGTAGAGCAACGGTCTGAAGCACCGTGTGTCGGCAGTTCGATTCTGCCCGAAGCCACCATAATAAAAAAACATTTAGTATTCTTTAAATTAATTAATTTCTTAACTTAAGTTTTCATTATGCCTAGAATAGCTATCCTATTCCAGTGCTCTGAATGTAAATTTAGATACTACTTAAGTCAAAAGAAGATAGATAAGACTGTGGTTAATAAAAAATTAGAGCTAAATAAATTCTGTAAGAAATGTAGAAAACACTCTAAACATATAGAACATAAAGTAGACTAATTAACTAAATTAAGGGTAAGTAAAAGTAATTTAGTTAGGTAATAATGAAAAAGATATTTTTAGATGCTCCGCTATATATTAAGGTCTTCGCCTCTGCTTTTGTTGCTTTAGCTAGTTTAACTACTGGAGCCTTTTATTATGTTGGGGGAAAACTCCAAGCAAAATACAACAAAGATCTATTACAGATTCATAAAGCTAAGGAGATGGTAAATGCTCAACACAGACAATTAAGTTACTATAGAAGAACAACTATTCCTTAGTGGTTGCAGTTATATATAGTCTTGCATTTCTTCTTTTAGTTTTAGGTCTTCTTCTTTCTTCCTCAGGTTCTACAGGAGGTTTCTCTGTATTGTCTGGTTATGACATAGAACTATTTAAGAAGACTAAAGACTATGGAATAGTCAAGATACTTAAGTTACTAATGTTTTTGTTTACCTTACTTTTATTTATTCTTTGTATTAGTTATCTGAAAAAATTAAAAGGATAGCTTTTAATGTTTCTTGAATCGCAATCATTTTTACAAAAGAATAAAGGTAAATAGATTTAGCGGAACGGGGTTTATTCCCCGATTCAAGCTAAAGATCTCCAAAGAGAACCTTAAGGGAGCTCTAAATAATGATTTAGTTTTATTTAAGTTACCAGATCTCAGAAAAGGTTCTAGAGATACTGAACCAAAGATCATAAAGATAGTTGAGAGATTCAAGGTTAACTTTGTAGTTGAAGTTCTTGAGATATTAAGACAGGGAATTATTGTTTTTTTTGATGATCCTCAACTGTCTGGAAAGAGAGCAATATTTGGAGTTTTTTCAAAAGTTCAAATAGGACATAAGATTCTTGTTCAATTGAAAGCTTTTCCTCCTGAAAGAATACAAGGAAAACTTTTAGAGATACTAGGACCTAAAGGAGAGCCGGAAGTAGACTTCAAGTCTTTAGTACTAGATCTAAAGCTCCCTAATAAGTTTCTAGGCCAAGAACTACAGGAAGAAATAAGACAACTTAAATCACAAAGAGAGTCTGTATTAACTAATACAGAACTATATAAGTCTTTAGAGGATAAGTATTTCTTCACTATAGACGGAGAAAAAGCTAAAGACTTTGATGATGCTATTTGCACAGAAAAGCTTGAAAATGGCTTTAGGCTTTATGTAGCTATTGCAGATGTATGAGGTTACTTAAGACACTGTCCTTTTATATCTGAAGAAGCTAATCAAAGAGGAACTTCTATCTACTTACTCAATAGAGTTATTACTATGCTTCCTCCCATATTATCTGAGGATCTTTGTTCCTTGAGAGAAGGAGAAAAAAAGAACACCATCTGTCTTTCCATAGAGATCACAGAAAGAGCTGAAATAAAGAAATCAACTCTAAAGATCTTTCCAGCTTTTATCTCTTCCAAGAAAAGATTTACCTATGAACAACTAAATAGGTATATGAAAGGACAAGAACAAAATCTATTTTCAGATGAACAACTTAAATTATCTGTTCTTCATAGTTATGAAGTTGCTAGAAAGTTTGTAGAGAAAGAGCAGACAGGAGACAAAGAGCCTTTAAGAATCTCTCAAGATAAGTTAAAGTATCACCTAGATGAGCAAGAAAGAATTACAGGCTACTCTAGAAGCAATGAAGACTCTCATAGCTTCTTAAGTTTTGAGAAAGTGATAGAGAAGTATATGGTTCTAGCCAATAACTTAGTAGGAGAGTGATTTAAGAAACATAACCTTAAGACAATCTATAGAGTACATAAGACTCCAGAACACTCAAGAATAAATAATTTCCTTTATGATATGCAATCCTTTAAGTGCAATGCCCCCATATTCCTTGATTCCCCTGACTTAACCACTAACAAGTTAAATAGGTTATTATCTGTCTTTAAACAAAGCCCACACTTTCAGCTAATTCAATATAACTTCTTATTAACTTTGCCAAAAGCAGAATACAGCCTAATGAATATAGGTCATTTTGGACTTAATAGTCAAAATTACCTACATTTCACTTCTCCCATTAGAAGACTCCCTGATTTATTAGTTCATAAGGCTTTATGAATGTATTTCCTTTCCCCTTCTCTCTATTCAGAGAGAGAGAAAGAAACTAGTCTTGAGATCTTAGATAAATTAGTCTATTTCTCTAATCTTTTTGAACAAAGAGCTGTTACTGCAGAAAGAAGATTCACTTCTAGGAAAATGTATCAATACTTATTAACTAAATACCCTAATCAAGAGTTTGAAGGAATAATAGTAGCTAAAACAGAATGTGGTTACAATATCCGAATAGATAATTGTTACGAAGGATTTATTAGAAGAGAAAACTGTAAGTCTAACAAGAGATTAGGTGATTTCATTCTACTTAAGAAAATGGAGTATTCTTGAGATGAATTTATAGAGAGGTAAGGGGGAGATTCATCTACAAAGTAACAAAAAAAGACTCCATAAATATCAATCCTTTGATAGTTATGTTGCTGGATTAAGTCTTACTTCTCCTATTGTTAGAGGCATACTTAAAGGGGAATTGGCCTTTTCTAATAGTTATGTGAAAGCTATAGGTACTGAACTATTCTTAGTTGGATTTTGTCCTGAACCAATTAGACTACTACTTCAAAAGAGAGAGATAAGAAAGATTATTGAATCTTCCAAAAAGAATGGATATAGCATACTCCCTTCCTCTCTCTTCTTAAAAAATAGAAGAATTAAATTAGAGATTCAGTTGTGCAAATACAACAAGAACTATTTAAAAGAGAAAAAGAATAAGAAATATCTAAGGTCTAGGGATAAAAGTAAGTTCTTAGATCTTGATTACTAAATCAAAGGAGTTAATCTACTTCGATAATGCCACAACTTCTTTTAAATTACTTTCTTTTATTGATAGACTACTCCAAAGCTACTCTGATACTAGTTGAATAAAAGATAAGGAAGAATATCTCAAATCTTTACTTGAGAAATTAGCCAGTTGATTAAGAGTCGCCCTAGATCAAATAGCTTTAGTTCCTTCTTCTACCTATGCAATTAATGAAATATTTGAAAGATTAATTGAGAGTTGAAACCAATATCTACTTAAGGTTTATATCTCAGAAAGTGAACACATCTCTAATCTAGCTAGTCTTTGAAACTTTAGGGAGAAAAATAAAGACCTAATTAAGATCCAATACTATCAGTCAAATAAGAAAGTTGTTCATAGCTTGACTAATGAGAAAGGAATAATACTCATTACCTTAAGAGATAACTTAGGAAATCGCAACTGAAGCCAAGAAGAAATTGAGACTCTCTCCCAAAACAATCCAGAATTAGTGATTATTGGTGATTTCACTCAGTCAATGTTGACCGATGATATCTCTGAAATTAAAGATTATTTTGACTATTTCTATTTCTCTGCTCACAAGATTTTTGGCCCCTTTGGTTTGGGTTGTATAGTTTCTCCAAAAATAAAAAATCTTGTTTCAAAATGCCTTTTGGGGCTGGACTGAAGATCTATATATGTGTGAAATCAAGAGTTTGAAAATATCTTGAATCTCCTAAAAAATAGTAAGACAAAAACTCAAGAGCTAATTGACTACTGAGTTGAACATTTCCCAGAAAGATTGGGTTTTAGTTACACACACTATCCTAATTCCCTGATTTTTCTAGTGAAATCCAATATGCATTCAATACATGACTTTGCATATTTATTAGAGGAACATAGATTTATCTTTAGATTCAATGATCTTTGTTCTTCTAATTCTTTATTGGCTAGTAAAGCTATTATTAGGTTTTCATTATCACCTTTAAATAACACTTCTGAGCTTGAAAAACTCTTTGAGTTAATGAGATATTTTGAGAAATCTATCAAAAGAGATTTAAAATATTAGTTGAATTATGGAAGTTTATAGAGTAGCAATTAATGGATTTGGAAGAATAGGAAGACTTCTTTATAGAAATCTATTAAATTCTCAAAGCATTAATGTTGTTGCAGTAAATGACATTGTTGAACCTAATGTATTAGCACACCTTCTAAAGTACGATAGCTCACAAGGAGTTTTAGTAGACTGAGAAGTTAGAAGCGACCAAGACAATATTTATCTAAAAAACATTAAGAGTGGCGTAGAAAAGAGCTTTAAGGTTTTCAACTTCATTAAAGAAAAGAGTTATCACTGAGGAGAAATGGATGTTGATTGTGTAGTTGAATGTTCAGGTAGATTATTAACTAGAGATGCTGTTAAGTGTCACCTTGATGCAGGAGCTGGCAAGGTATTAATCTCTGCACCAGCAAAGGATGACAGCATTAAGACAGTAGTTTTCAATGTGAACCACAATTCAATTGCAACTTCAGACAATGTAATCTCAGGAGCTTCCTGTACTACAAATGCATTAGCTCCTGTAGTAAAGGTACTTCATAGAAAGTTTGGAATTCAATCAGGGTTTATGACTACTATTCACGCATTTACCTCTGACCAAAGACTTCAAGACGCTCCACACGCAGACCTAAGAAGAACTAGAGCTGCAGCTAATTCCATTATTCCAACGACCACCGGAGCCGCTGCTGCGATTGGAAAGGTAATTCCAGACCTAAAAGGCAAATTAGATGGAATTGCTCACAGAGTGCCTGTATTAACTGGTTCTTTAGTTGATTTAACTGTGAGACTTGCAAAGCCAGTTACTGCTGAAGAAATTAACCAATCTTTGGAATCAGCTGCGAATGAAACTATGCAATACATTAGCGATCCAATAGTTTCTTCAGACATTGTTGGAAGTACTTATGGTTCTATTTTTGACTCTCAACTAACTAAGGTGTTGCCTACAGGTGAAGTGAAACTATATTCTTGATATGACAACGAGTCCTCTTATGTGAACCAACTATCTAGAACCTTGCATTACTATATCTCTCTTTAGTTTTTTAAAAATTATTTCAGTTTCTTTTTAACTTTTAAAAGTGAGATTTCACAAGCAAACTTTAAGAGATCTTGACCTTAAGAATAAAAGAGTAGTTGTTAGATTAGATCTAAATGTTCCTATCGAAAATGGAGTTATAAAAAACAAAACTAGAATACTGGGAACCATTGAGACTCTTAAGTATTTAATGGAAAATGGTTGTAAAGTAGTTGCATTAAGTCACTTTGACAGAATTAAGGACTATGACGATATGATTTCTGGAAAGAAAAGCTTGAAGATAGTTGCTGAAGAATTTAAGCAAATATTCTCTAGCAAACAGGTTGAATTTGTTGAAGATAGAGAGTTTGATGTAATCAAGAAAAAGATTAAGGATACAGGAGCTGATTTGGTTATTCTGCAAAACACTAGATATTATGACATTGATCCTTCTACAAAAGAAGCTGTTAAGTGGGAAAGCAAGAACTCTCCAGTATTAGCTCAGTTCTATGCTGAATTAGGAGATGTATTTGTTAATGATGCATTTGGTACTTCTCATAGAGCACATGCTTCTAATGTAGGGGTTGCAGAAAGAGCAAAAGACAATGCCGTTGGTTTCTTGGTTGAAAAAGAGTTAAAGGCTCTTGACTATGCTTGTGAAACTACAGAAGGACCTAAGGTGATGATTTTGGGAGGAAGCAAGGCTTCAGACAAGCTAAAGCTAATTAAGGAAATTATTGGCAAGGTAGACAAGCTAATTATTGGAGGGGGAATGTCTTATACCTTTTTGAAAGCACAAGGCAAGCCTGTAGGACTTTCTTTAGTGGAACATGATTATATCCAACAATGTAATGAGATACTTTCACAATACCCAGAGAAAATAGTTTTGCCTGTAGACCATTTAGTGGCAGACAAATTTGAAGATAAGCCTGGAAGAGTTATAGATGCTGAATCTAAAGACTGAAATATCGGAATGGCTTTAGATATTGGACCTAAGACAGTTGAATATTTCTCTGAAATTCTTGAAAGTGCTAAGGTGGTTTTGTGAAATGGACCTATGGGAGTGTTTGAGTTTGATAATTACTCAGGAGGTACTTTCTCAATTCTTAAAAAGCTAGCCGAGTTAACTCAAAAAAGAGGAGTTTATAGCTTAATAGGAGGAGGAGACTCAGTTGCAGCCGCTGAAAAACTGAAGATGACAGATCAATTTAGCTTTGTATCTACTGGAGGAGGAGCTACTTTGACTTACCTAGAAAAAGGACCTGTGCCTGGAATAGAAGTCATTAAAGACAAAAAAGTTTAGACTTAGTTCAGTTAACTGACAGCTCTTTGGGCTGTCTAGTTAAAGAATAAAAGTTTTATGGAAAGGAGTTCTATCCCCGTTTTCTCTATCTACAAAAGATTTGGTGGCAAGTTTATTAATAAAACTCCAGAGAATTGTCAAAGATTAATTCAACTTTCTTCTTTAAGTCGCTTAGGAATGGAATTAAATGGAATCTTCCTAGAAAAAGAGCTTTTATCTGTAGTCATTTGAGGCCAGATGGAATGTCAATTTTTGGAGACTATGGGGAAGGAAAGGCAAATTGAAGTTCTTAAGTCAATAATACTTAAGAATCCCCCTCTATTTCTCTTAAGTAGTAGATTTACTGAAATTCAACTTTTAGACTCATTGAATAAAGAATTTAATGATAATCAATCAGCAATTATTCAACTGGATTACTCAACCAAAGAAATATTTAACTCAGTAGGAACTTGATTAGCTAAAAGCTTAGCAACTTGAGAAACCATACATGGTTCTGTTGTTAGTGTTTTTGGAGAAGGAGTTTTGATCATAGGAGAGCCTGGAATTGGAAAGACAGAACTAGTTTTAGATTTATTGAGCTTGAATCACTTATTCTTAGGAGATGATGCCATTAATATCACTAGACTAGGGAATGCAGTTATTGCGAGAGCTAACCCACAATCTAGTGAATTTATTCAGGTGAGAGGAATTGGAGTGATCAATATCAAGGAATCCATTGGAAGATCCAAGATTATTGATGAAACCAAAATTCACTTGATAGTAGAGCTAAAGAAATATAACCTGTCTGATAGGATAGATAGCTTAGAAAATTGAGGTGAAGAAATTAAATATAAAAAGCTATTGGACGTTAAGTTACCTCACTACATTATTCCTGTTCAAGTGGGAAGAAATATTAGTGAACTCATTCAGGCTTGCGTCAATGATCACAAAATGAAAAAATCAGGCTATAACTCTGCAAAAGCTTTTGACAAGATACTTAAAGATAATCTAAAGCTCAAAAGTAAATTAGCTAAGAGATAAGTCATCTTTAAATACAGAGTTAATTAGCTGAGAAGTTATTGAGTTAATCTCAAATAGTTCAATATCTTCCACCTTTTCTCCAAAGCAAATGAACTTGATTGGAATGGAATATTTAGGTCTTAG
The DNA here is from genome assembly GCF_003265155.1 of Mycoplasma wenyonii. Classification (GTDB taxonomy): domain Bacteria; phylum Bacillota_I; class Bacilli_A; order Mycoplasmatales; family Mycoplasmoidaceae; genus Eperythrozoon_A; species Eperythrozoon_A wenyonii_C. Next base: position 92,456 of record NZ_QKVO01000001.1, read on the forward strand.
GTTATAGATTACTCCTCCTCTAGTAGTACTATCCATTTTTGTAAGCACAAAAGCAGAGATAGGAATAACCTCTAATAGCTTTGATAATTCTTGTTGAGAATATGTTCCAAGAGTTGAATCCAAAATTAAGAAACTTTCCTCCGCAGGTTTAGACATTATCTTTTCGATAATTGAATATTGTTTTTTGAGCTCTAACAATAAGTTTTGATTATTATATTGCCTTCCAGAGCTATCTAGAATAATTAATTCATACTTTGTGTGATTGTCTCTCAAGGCCCTGTAGATTAATGCACTTGCTTTTTCAGGCAAATTAGGAGTCATAATATCTACCTTCAGTTGTTTGGCAAGAATATCTAGCTGGTCTACTGCCCCAGCTCTAAAAGTATCTCCCGCAACCAAAAGAATATTACTTACTAATTGATATTTCACTTTTAGTAAGTAAACCAATTTAGCAATGAAACTAGTTTTTCCAACCCCATTAGAGCCTGCAATGAAAAAAACATTACATTGATTGGGCTTGAAATTAAGTCCTTGTAGGGAAGAATTATTGATTTCTATTTGAGGGGGTGTCTCTAAAGAGCTAGAGTAATGATTAATTAATAACTCAATTAATTTCTCTTTAACTATTGATTCTGTTAATTCCTTAGCTTTCTTAAGTTCTTGAATTAATCTTTCAGCAATTGAGTCAGCTATTTCTAGCTGGAAATCTAATTTAATGAGGCAGTTGGAGATATTTTTCTTTAATTTTTCTGGGTCTCAATCAGTAGTTGAAGAGAATCATTGAGAAACATATTCAAATGTAGTAGATTTTTTAATTTTGCTAAAGACATTAGAGAATAAAGACATTATCTTTCAACCAAAACCTTAGTATTTAACGAACAGGTTTTGAGCTTTAGGCAAGGAAATTCCTTGAAAATTAGAGAGAGAAGATAAGAATTCAATATCTAATTTGTTGTTTTTATCAGATATATTCAAAGATTGTTTGATTTCTACTCACTTAGATTCACTGAATATTGGATAGAAAAGATAAGAAGCCAGAACAAGCTGTCTATAAATCAAAACATTTAGTTCTTGGTACCTTACAGAATTAGCTTCTAATTTCCAAGGCTCAAATTTTTCTAATAGACAATTGACATTTTCTAATAAGCTAATGACTTGACTGACTATGTATCAGAATTCACAAGCTTCAATTTTGGATTCAAGCTCAGAGAGAAGTTGAATGCCCAACTGGAATTCTGTATTTAATTCAGGAGTTTGAAAATACATAGAACACCCTAAATAACTTGTGGTTAGATTGTTTTTAAGAAGTATGCCTTTCAATCTATTGATTAGATTTCCATATAAATTGAGTAAATATTTATTGTGATATTCCTTCAGGAGTTCCTCTGAGAAAACATGGTCTGATCCTCAATTTAGATAGGCACAATATCATCTAAGGGTTTCAATAGCAAATTCTTGAAGTATTTTGGGTAAAGGTTTTTCAATCAAACTAGCTTCAGATTTAGAAATTTTTCTATTTTTTTGATTAATTAGCCATCCATGAACAATCAACTTATTAGGAAAAGCTAGGCTCTTAGCTTTTAAAAGCAATGGAAAATAAATAGAGTGAAATTTAAAGATTTCTTTCCCAATAATTTGAATAATCTGTAGTTTTCCATCTTTTCATTTTTCTTGGAGCTCAGAATTACTTAAATAACCCAATAAAGCATCAAATCATACATAAACACAAAAGGGACTATTGTCTATCTGAATTCCTCAAGCTAAATCTTTTCTAGAGACTGAAAGATCTTCAAGTTCATTAATTATTCCTGTTTCTAGATTACTCTTGTAGTGTTCAGGAAAGATTATTTGATTCTCTTGATAGTGAGTTAAAAATCAATCTTTGAACTCCTTTACCTTTAGGAAATAACTTTCTTCAGCCCTAATAATTAATTGATGTCCTAGTTCACAAAGATTGTTTTTTTCATAGTATCTAGAGGAATAGTTAGTTTCACAGCTAATACATTGATAACCAGATCATTGAGAAAGATAAATATTTCCTTTTTTCAATAAATCATTAAAGAAAGACTTAACAAATTCTTTGTGATTTTCTGCAGAAGTTCTGATGAAGTAATCAGAAGATAGTTCTAAAGTTTGATCTAATTCTTTGAATTTTTGACTAACTTGATCTACGAAATCCTGAGGGTTTAATTTTTGCTCTTGAGATTTAAGTAGGATTTTTTCTCCATGTTCATCTACTCCAGTAAGTAAATGTACTTTTTTACCTATTAATTGGTAATATCTTTTGGCTAAAGAGGCGAGTATTAGAGTGTATGCATGTCCAATGTGCGGATCTCCTGAAGCATAAAAGAGGGGAGTAGTGAGCAAAAGCTCACTCTCCTGAGTATCTAATTCCCTAGACTCGATTTAAGTTCTTGAAGTTGTTCATTATATTCTGGGCTAAAAAGCTTTTTCTTTAAAGCTGATAGCCCTTGAGCTATATTTTTATCTTTGTAATAGAATCAGGTTCCTCTTTTTTCTAGAAGTTTTCTTTCAAGAGCTTCATTAATTAGTTCGTAAGCTTTACAGAATCCTGAATCGAAATAAAGTCTTAGATTTAGCTGAATTAGGGGATTATTGAATTTATTCTTAATGATTGTAATTTTCGTTAGGAAACCTATTGTTTTGTCTTGTTGTTTGATAGCCTCAAGTCTTTTAACTTCAACTCGAATACTTGCAGCATATTTAAGAGCTCTTCCTCCAGAAGTTGTAGTTGAAGGGAAGAAAGATTGTTTTATTTGCTCTCTAATTTGATTAATGAAGATAACTGTTGTTTGGGAATTAATTAAGTAGGATTGCAATATTCTCAAACCTTTGCTCATTAATCTTGCTTGTAGCCCCATACTTTGATCCTCTAATGAACTTTCCAGTTCCATTCCAGGAACTATTGCAGCCACAGAGTCAACCACAATTAGATCTGCTTCATTTCCTTGAACCAGAGAGTTGATTACCTTGAAAGTTTCTTCTCCATTTGAGGGATAACAAATATATAGTTGGTCTGTTTTCACCCCAATCTTCTCTGCCCAAACTTTATTTAGAGTATTTTCTAGGTCAATATAGACACAAGTTTTGTTTTCTGCTTGAGCCTCTGCAATTGCATGTAAAGCTAAAGTAGATTTACCGGAAGAGTCGGCTCCAAAAATTTCAATAATCTTTCCCCCAGGTCATCCGCCAGTACCAAGGGCTCTATCCAAAGCATAAGAGCCAGTAGGAATCTTTGCGAAGTTATTATCTATTGGATTTGTTTGAACTCTCTTATCTTCATCTCAAAGTCTGACTCCTAAGGAATTAAGTTTTTCATTTAAATTCTTGGATTTAGAGAAAAGCATTATTGATTAGTTTTGTCAATCTATTAATTAGCTAAATTAGTAAAAAAGGATGAAAAAACACTTCTTTGTAGTTATTGAAGGAATAGATAATTCTGGAAAAACAACCTTATTGAAGCTGATAAAAAAACAACTAGAGGAGCCAGAAAATAGTTTAATCAGGAATTATTTTGGAGAAAAGATTTATTTTACCTCTGAACCTTATGGTCCTAACCAAGAAATTAAGTATTTTCGATTGAGTGATTTAATATTCTCTCAGGATTGTATTTTTAGTTCCGAATCAGAAACATATCTTTTCTTAGCTATGCGAGCAGATCATCTTTCCAGCTTTATTGTTCCTAAATTACAAGAGAATTCACTTATCTTTTGTGATAGATATTTTCTCTCTACATTGGCTTATCAATCTTACCTAAAGAAAGTAGATACTAATTGACTTGTCTCTAATATGAAACACATTTCTAAGGGAATTAAGCCCTTAGTTACCTTTGTCTTGGAAGTGTCCAAAGAGAATCACTTAAGTTATAAGACCAAAAAGAATGGCAAGTCCCATAATGAATATGATTCAGTGAATTCATTTTCCTATGAAGATCTAGTAACTGCTTATGATTGAGCTGTTAAATATTTAAGGGATACAGGCGAAGAAGTTGTATGAATACCTAGCTCACTTAGTTGAGAAGAAAAAGCTCAAACAGTAATTTCTTATATTAAAAAAGGCTTAGATGAGTAACTTAAAAGACATGAACATTAATTCAAATAATCTTGTCAATGCCCCTCTCAAGTGAGATCTAGAAGAAGTATTAGAAGGAAAGACTTTAGATGAATGAATGATTGAGTTAGAAAAACTTCAAGCCTCTATTCTTGAAAGATACTCTGTCAATCTCTTTAAGAATCTAGATGATTTAGTCGAGTTTCACAGAATATTTAGAGAGTTAAATATTGTCTCTAGCAGAATACAGACCTACTTACATAATCACAAGAATACAGATTTAACTGAACCCAAGTGATTTATTAAAGAACAAGAGTTTATTCATAAGACAATTCCATTCAGTCAAGCTCTTTCAACTTTTCAGTCTTATGCCATCAAAAATAAAAAAACCATTCTTTCTTTCTATTCAGAGCCAAAATTTGCTCACTTAAGAAGATACTATGAGGTTCTCTTTAAATATCAATCTAGAAGACTTCCATCTTTAGTAGCCAAATATGAAGAGACAAAAGCCCCTCTGGCTTCAGCCTACTATGAGATCTTCAATATCTTGTCAGAAAAAGATTTCTTACTCAAAGATATTCCTGACTCTGAAGGAAATACCTTTACTGTGGGGAATTATGCAGAATACATTCTTCATATGAAAAAAGAGGATGAGATCTTTAGAAAGAATCTGTTTACTAGCTACGTAGAGTTCTTAGATCAAAAAAAGGAAAGTTTACACAAATTACTGTATTACCAATTTTTAGCTTGAAATATTGGTGCTAAGAATATTTCCTTCAAGACAGGATATGTAGAAAGTGCTTTGTATGCGGATGAGATCCCTAAAAGGTTTTTGTTGAATCTATACAGGAATATGAAACAATTTCAACCAGATATTCAAAAATTCAGAAATATTAGAAGAAAGGTAATTGAGAAAGTTTGAGGAATAGATAGTTTCCAAGAATGAGATGGCTATCTAGAGCTTAAAGATCCTTCTGGAAAGCAAATTACCTTTGAAATAGAAGAGTCTAAACAAGTAGTCTTGACTGCTTTACAAGTTCTGGGAAAAGAATACATAGACTCTTTAAATCTAATGTTCAGTAGTAAATGAATAGACTGAAAGCCAAACCCACCACATAAGATTAGCGGTGCTTATTTCTCAGGAGGGGCTTATAGGTTAAAGGGAAAATATGTCTTACTGAATTACAATGGCTATTTTGATGATCTGTTAACTCTTGCACATGAACTGGGACATGCTGTACATGATATTGAGATAGATAAGAAAGATACCTATTACTTTGACCCTACCATCTTTGTAGCAGAAATTCCTTCCATATTAAATGAGATATTGGTTCAATATCACTTATTAGCTAAATATAGAAAGGAAGGAGATAAATTCAAACAGTTTTATATCCTTGATCACTTGTTAAATACCTTTGTAAGTACTTCTGTAGTACAACTAGGATACAGTGAGTGAGAATACAAATTCAGTGAAAAAATAGCTAATAATGAGTTCTGAGATCTAGAAGAGTCTGTTAAAGAATATGCCGAAATAGTTAAGAGCTACTGAGGAACAACTCCTACAGAAAACCCAGAATTAAGACAAAAGTCACTATACAGAATATTTTCCATTCCTCACTTCTATAGCGGAATTCTATATGTATATAAATATGCAGTTGGGATGTTGACCTCTGTATTGCTAGCAGAAAGAATAACTAGTGAAGAGGAAAGAGAACAAGCTCTCTCTGATTACTTTAGTTTCCTCTCCGCAGGCAACTCTTTGACTAATTTAGAGTCACTAGACTCTCTTTCTGTTGATCTAATGTCTGCAAGAGAATATAGAAGAATTAATCAAATCTTTAATGGTTGACTGAAAGAATATGCAAAATTAGCTCGAGAACTTTATGAAGTTAAGATTCAATCCCCGTCAAATTGAAGGAGCTAGAAAAGACTCAACTGGAAGATAAAGAAGAAAGTTTCGATCATCGAACTTTCGGATCGGAACACAATTGATTTTTCTCTAATACAGCCCCAGGCTTTCTCTCTTGAGGGCCACAAGGTTACAGACTCAAAGAGTTAATTAGAAATTACATCAATAGATTTCAAAGAGAGGTTTGTGGAATTCAACTAGTTAAGACACCTGTTTTAGCGAAGAAAGAGTTATTTCTGAAAACGGGGCATTTGCCACTTTACTCAGAGAATATTTTTGCTGAGATCAAGAAGGGAGAGGAGGAATTAATACTGAGACCAATGACTTGCCCTCACCATATTCTCTTGGCCAAAGAAATAATTATCAGTAAGTCTCAGCTACCTTACTTTATGGGAGAAAACTCTTTATTACATAGAGATGAGTATTCAGGAGGATTATTAGGTTTAAAAAGAGTTAGGGCTATGGAATTAATAGATACCCATATCTTCTTGTTGCCTGAGCAAGCCCCAGAGTTAATTCCCAGAGTACTGTCTTGAATTTGAAGGCTCTTGAGAAAGTTTCAGATTGAGCTAAAAGAGATAGTATTGGCCACAAAAGCTTCTAAGAATAAATACATTTCTGGAGAGGAAGAATGAGAAGAAGTAGAGAGCATCTTATTCAACTCAACAAGTGGTTGAGCAGAGAAGAATAATCTTGCTGGTTTATTGGTAAAGAAAGAGGGGGATGCAGCTTTCTATGGTCCCAAAATTGACTTCAATGCAGTAGATAAACAGAATCAAACCTATACCATCTCAACTTTGCAATTAGATTGTTTTATGACTAAAAGATTGGGCTTTGAACTAGATTCTTTAAATCCTTGGGTTATTCATCTAGGACTTATTGGAACTCTAGAGAGATTTATTGCTTATCTAATTGAGAGATATCAAGGGAGATTCCCCTTTTGACTTTGTCCAACCCAAATTTCAATTATTCCTATAGATCCTGAGAAGTTTGGGGGAGTTGCCCAAGAATTAGCTTATAGACTTTCTCAAAAAGGTTTTAGAGCATGCCCAGATCTTGGAAAAGAAAGATTCACTAAAAAAGTGTTACTCTCTAGTAAGTCCAAAATCCCTTTCCAAATATTAGTGGGAGAGAAAGAATCTCAATCTCTAGATGTTTTACAAGTCAGACAATTAGGAGAAAAGGAACCCAAGACTTTTAAGTTCTCAGAATTTATTGATCATCTAAAAGAATTAAATGCTGAAGGGAATCTTTAGGTGATCATTGAGCAAGAAAAGATAATAGCTTTTGAGCTGGATTTTCTCCAAATTAAGAAAGACTATTCTGAAGAAGAACTAACTAAGTTATTTAGTCTTCTTAAGGAGTTAGGAATTTATGGTAACTTATTTCTGTTTACCAATACCTCATTACAGTTAGCCAGTAACTTTTTAAAAGAGAAAGAGTTAAATATTGGATACTTAATCTCTAACTCAGGCACTTGCGTTTACAACTTAATAACTAATAAGAAGGAGAAAGAAAGCTTTTTAGACCAAGAGCTATTAGAGTTAATAGTTAGATTTAGCTTCTTCAATAACTTAATCTTTGTAATTCTTGGGGCCAATCAATCTTTTATATTTGGGTTCGATTATTTGAATTCAGAAGAGCAAAAAATATATTCTGGGCTCGTTAGATTAAAAAAATTGAGCCAAATTCAAGAGGTAATAGAGAACAATTCTGTTTACAGCTTGAAGATGTTGTTTACAGAGAAGAAATCTGAATTAAGAATAAAAAAGATACATAACTTCTTAATTAAGTTACTGGAGTTACAAGTACAGATTGATTATCAAGTAGTTGATCCTGCCATTTACTTATTCTCTAGGAAACACACAAAAGCTCAAATTATGAGTGAAATATTAGGAATTAATGAACAAGAAGTAAGCAATAATCTAATTTATTCTTCTTGATCTATTCCTGATATTCAATTAGCTTCTAATTCATTTTTTTGGTTATCTGTTTCTGAGTTCGAAAATAGAATCACCAAGGACTCTCCTGATAGTTCAGTGTTATATCTTTCTAAAGATAGTCAAGTGTGGATAGATTGATGAAGAGAGCACGATTATCTTTGGAGAGAAAGAGCACTTAAGTTAGATTGAATCTCTAGAAAGATCAAGAAAGCAGAGTTACTGAACAATACAAATAACTATTTTGAATTGGATCTAATTGATGGATTGCTTAAATCAAAGCTAATGAATGAAAAATCAAATGCTTGAGAGACCTTACAAAGAAAGATTATGGGAATACAAAAAAAGAAACTAATAACTTTGTTTTTGTGAACAGAACAATTATCTAATTTGGTTACTATGAATAGCTTAGAAACTAAGTAATTGTCTATAGAGAGCTTTATATTGGCTATTTTGGGATAAAATTTCTCAAAAAATTTAATTTAACTCCCCTATTTAAGGGAAGTTGGATTTAAATTTAATTAGAGTAGGCTTTTTATTTAGTGATACAACCTAAAAAAGACACAAGAGTTTTTAAATTAACAGCTTCCAAAATTGTAGACCCTGCAATAAGACATTTAGACTACAAGATAGATTACGAACAAGCAGAAGCAAAGTTTTTTATTGATACTAAGAGAGTTAATACTAAAGAATTTATCCCTGCGCTTAAAAGCTGTTTAGAATCCGCTTATTCTTGAGATATAGACTACAACTCATTTGTAGAAGCCACATTACCAAGTTTTGATGAATTTGAGCTTGAGCTAAATCTTAGAGGCATAATAGATTCAATTCTTAGAGAGCCTAAGAAATATCTTCATAAACCAAAAAAACCTAAATCCAAGAAAGCAGGGAGACAAATTCAACTAGTTGGACTAAAAAATCTATCTGAAGAAATTACCAATATATTAAGCGGAGAGAATCAAATAAAAGACTGAACTGAATTACCTCCCAATATATTAGATGCAGAGAAATTTGTTGCTGAGATCATTGCAAGTTCTAAAGAATTAGAAGTTGAATATGAAGTTCTTAATTGAGAAGAGTTAAATGCTAAAGGATTTAAGTTAACTTGTGCAGTTGGTCAGAATAAGAGAAATTCCTACCTAGTTACTTTAAGAGAGAATAGAGAAAAACATACAGATAAGCCTAGAAAGAAAATAGCTATTATCGGAAAGGGAATTTGTTTTGATACCGGTGGATTGAGTATCAAAACAGGAGGTAATATGACTGGAATGAAGTTTGATATGACTGGAGCTGGATTGGTTGCAGCTATCTTTTTTGCACTAGCTAAAAATAAATTCTCTGATGAAAATGAGGTGATAGCAGTGTTGCCTATCTCAGAAAATTTAATAGGTTCAGATTCTATTAAGGTAGATAGTGTGATTCAGTCTTACGGAGGGAAATTTATTGAAATCTCAAATACTGATGCAGAAGGAAGATTGCTTCTTGCAGAGGCAATTTCCTATGCCTCCAAAGATCTAGAAGTTTCTGAGATAATGACAGTCGCAACTCTTACAGGAGCAGTGGGCTATGCACTAGGAAAAAAATATGCAGGGGCTTGATCTAGCTCTGAAGAGAATTGAAAGAAATTCAATGCCCTTGCAGAATATACAGGCGAATATGTTTGAAGACTACCTTTGGATAAGTACTATCTCGAAAAATTGAAAAGCAGTATAGCTGAACTAAAGAACTCTGCAACTACTGGTGCCGGAGGAGCCTCTCGAGCAGCTACATTCTTAGCTGAATTCAGAGATAATAAAGAGTTCATCCACCTAGACATAGCTAATGTTTCTAGTACAAATAATCATTCAAATACAGCTCTAGCCCCTCTCTTTAAAACTATTTATTTCTATCTAAAAGGAGAAGGAAATCTAGTTAAGTAAATTCCAAAGTTAGTTCAATAAAGTAGCGCAGTCAACTCGGAGAGGCATTCTTCTAGAAGCCTAACCGAGCCTATAGTGCTTGACTGTTATGTTCGGGATGGGGATAAGTATTTCCACCATAGTATCCTGACTGCGCAAATAACAATTCTAGGAGTCAAAAGACTTAGTCAGAAATAAAGTTTCTAACAAAAGATTCTCCTTAAATCTTTCACATAATTAGTACCACTTAGCTTAATGCATTACTGCACTTACACTTGTAGCCTATCAAGGTAGTAGTCTTCTACCATGTTTATGCCGGCACTTCTAACGCCGGACGGGAAAGTTTTTTGAGGCTAGTTTCACACTTAGATGCTTTCAGCGTTTATCTAATCCACACTTATCTATTCAGCAATGCCACTGGCGTGACAACTGATACAACAGCGGTGTGTTCATTCCGGTCCTCTCGTACTAGGAATGAATCCCCTCAACTTTCCTACAGCCACTACAGATAGGGACCAACCTGTCTCACGACGGTTTGAACCCAACTCACGTATCTTTTTAATCGGCGAACAGCCGAACCCTTGGGAGCTGCTTCACCCCCAGGATAAGATGAGTCGACATCGAGGTAGCAAACAATCTCGTCGATATGAACTCTTGGAGATTATTACCCTGTTATCCCTAGAGTAGCTTTTATCCGTTGAGCGATGGCCCTTCCATTCAGAACCACCGGATCACTATAGCCTAATTTCTTACTTGGTCGACTTGTCTGTCTCACAATCAAGCACACATATAGTATTACCCTTACTGTACGATTTCCATGCGTACTAAGTGTACCTTTGCGCGCCTCCGTTACTTTTTAGGAGGCAACCGCCCCAGTCAAACTGCCCACCTAACACTGTCCACACACCGGATACACGGTGATATGTAAGTGAAAACTTATTGAAATTGTGGTATTCCACTGCCGGCTCCAACAGCGCTAGCGCGCCATCTTCCTCGCCTCCCACATATTCTCTAATAACAACAAATCTTCACAATATCAAGTTACAGTAAAGCTTCATAGGGTCTTTCCGTCCCATAGCGGCAAGAGAGTGTCTTCACTCTCACCAGGATTTCACCGAGCCTACAGTCGAGACAGTTAAGAGCTGGTTACACCATTCAAGCGGGACAGAATTTACCTGACAAGGAATTTCGCTACCTTAGGACCGTTATAGTTACGGCCGCCGTTCACCAGGGCTTAAGTTAAAAGCTTCAGCTAGCAAGCTAGCCTGACCTCCTTCTTTGACCTTCTGGCACCGGGCAGGTGTCGCCACATATACTTCATGTTTGAATTTCGCATATAGCTGTGTTTTTGTTAAACAGTCCGCCCTCATTCTTTACTGTGACCCACATTCTATGCGGGCACTCTTTCTCCCGAAGTTACAGAGTTATTTTGCAGAGTTCCTTAACTGTAGTTAGCTCGCTAGCCTTAGGATATTCTCCTTGATCACGTGTGTTCGTTATCGGTACGAGTACCCTGATGTTTAGTTCTTAGAGCCTTTTCTGGAGAATGTGATTAAGTCTGGCTCTCCCGACCGTTGCCGGCCGAGATCGTATTCGATTCTCACACTTGCGCTGGGGTGATTTTCATCCCCAGCATGCTCGAAATCTTAAAAGGGAATCCAGTAACCCTCCCAGTTTAACCTGTTCTGTCAACCCATCAGAACATCAAGGTAGTATGGGAATATTAACCCATTGCCCATCAGCTACGCCTTTCGGCCTCACCTTAGGATCGACTTACCTGAGGAGGACGAACCTAGCCCCAGAAACCTTGATCAATCGGCTAAAAAGATTCTCACTTTCATTCGTTACTCACGCCGGAATTCTTACTTGTATAGAGTCCACCTGTGCTCTCGCTCAAGCTTCAATCCCTATACAACATTTGTCTACCATGTTTGACATTCTATGTCTCATCCAAAAATTCGGTATTAAGCTTAGCCCCGTTGTACTTGCGGCGCCAAAAAACTAGACTAGTGAGCTGTTACGCACTCTTTAAATGATGGCTGCTTCTAAGCCAACATCCTAGTTGTTTATGAATTTTGACTTCCTTTTCCACTTAGCTTAATTTAGGGACCTTATTTGTTGGTCTGGGCTCTTTCCCTCACGACTATAAAGCTTATCCCAAATAGTCTCACTGCCAAGGTAAGACAGCTGGAATTCAGAGTTTGATTCTATTTGGTACAGCGCGAACCGCCCTTATAGATTCAGTGCTTTACCTCCAGCTGTAAATTTACTTGACGCTAGTCCTAAAACTATATCGACAAAAACCAGCTATCAGGGAACTCGATTGGAATTTCACCTCTAGCCACAAGTCATCCGCTATCATTTCAACGACAGTCGGTTCAGTCCTTCATCTGATGTTATTCAAATTTCAACCTGCTCATGGCTAGCTCGTCCCCTTTCGGGTCTATTGCAACCTACTAAAACGCCCTATTAAGACTCGCTTTCGCTCCAGCTCCACTGTTCTACAGCTTAACTTTGCAACTTGCAATAACTCTCCGGCTCATACTTCAAAACGCACGCCATTACGCTTTAAACGCGCTCTGACACTTTGTAGGCTAGTAATTTCATGTTCTATTTCACTCCCATATCTGGGTTCTTTTCACCTTTCCTTCACAGTACTTGTTCGCTATCGGTAAATGATTAGTATTTAGGCTTACCCGATGGTCCGGGCAGATTCAAACAGGGTTCACATGTCCCGCCCTACTCAGGATACCTTCAGCTCTCTTCATATTTCGCATACGGGGCTTTCACCCTCTATGGCACTACATTCCAATAAATTTCTACTATAGTCGGAGATGCATTGCAAGGTCCTACAACCCCAGCTCAATTCTATTGTGCTGGTTTGGCCTGTTCCCCTTCCGCTCACCACTACTTAGGGAATCACTTCGTTTTCTTTTCCTTTGGCTACTGAGATGTTTCACTTCGCCAAGTTTGCCTTATCACCCTATGGATTCAGGTGATAATAGTAGAAAGATTAGTTTCTACTGTATTTCTACATTCGGAGATTGCCGGATCAAGGTCTCTTATCGACTACCCGACACTTATCGCAGATTAGCACGTCCTTCATCGCCTATCATTTCCAAGGAATCCGTTACTAGCCCTTAGTAATTTAACTAAGAATCTTTTGTTTTCTTTTACTTCTGTTTATTTACTCGGTCTTTTGTTTGTTCCTAGAAATTGTCAAATATCTAGCACATCTTAATTTATTTGTTAAGACAAGTGCACATAATCAGTCTCAAGCAAAGAGAGAAAATCTCTGCTTGCTAGAAACACTCAAGTAGAGATTTTAAGAATTTTTATTTTTTATATTTTTGAGTTCTTTGCATATTTCCTCTAATTGTTCTATTATTTTGTCTTGTATTTCTTGGCTTTTTTCTTCTTCCCTTCCCTTTATTTTTTCACTTGTTTTTTTATTAATATCTTCTGCCATTGTTTCTAATTCAGCTTTGTCTAATTGATCTAATTGTTGTTGGTAAAAATCTTTCAAAATTGGTAATCTAGAATACATCTTTAACTTTCTTCTTAGTAATCTTGCGAGTTCATGCTTTTCTTCTTTAGAAAATTTATAGTTGTCTCAGTAATTTTGTTTTTCTTTGCATAACTTCAATAAATCTTCTAAAGGTATTATCTCTTCGTTATTGATGTAGTGCTTTTCTATTATTGATTTAGTTGTTACAAGTTGTACATTGTTATTTTGGAATTCAAGAAGTAAACTAGGATTCAATTTTGAATCTAGTGTAAATAGGAATATTTTTTCAGGTCGAGTTTGTAATTGGTTTATTTTTTCCTGAATTTTTGTTCAATTAAATAGGTTTTTTTCTTCGTTCAATTGAGTTTTTGCGAGTATGAAAATTGTCTCTTTGGGATTAATTTTTTGATGAAAATTGCTGGGAACACTTAGATAGTTATTTTCTGCAAAGATTAAGAAAGAATCTTTAAAAGTATGGCGATTAATTAGAAATTTCTCAGAAGCTCCAATTAGCAAGAAAATATAAAGCAGAATAATCTGTTTTCACCGGTTGTATTTGTAATTAAGTTTTTCTAGACTAAATTGAAATGTGCTAACATGTTTTGCAAAAAGTGATAGGAAACTAATTAATTCGTCTTTAAGGGTAGTATTGTTAACTCATCAGGTTTCTTTCATTAACTTTAAATAAATATTTCCATAGTTTTTAGGATCAGGTCTTTGGAAATATCTAGTAATTTCTTCTTTTACTTTGTCACTAGTAATGCTTGCTTCTTCTAATAAATAATTAATGCAAGCATTTTGGAAATTAAGGTAACATTTTTTTCTTCAAATATCATCTAGTTTCTCTCACACTAGATCAACCAAATTACTAGCTTCCGCCAATACACTTTGGCTTTGGCAATGTTCTTGCCTTAATTTCGTAAATAAGTCACATAACAAGCTGGTTTTTTCGAGGCCGTTTTCAGTGTGCCAATTCCTCATAAACTCTTTAAATTTGGAAAGACTCTCAGGTTTTAATTCCATAAAAGCTTTATTGTGCGTTAATAATTTCGCTCATTGATTTGTAACCCTTTAATTCCTCTACTTGTTCTTGATATCAATTTTTTAAAAGCTCAAAATCTTCAAAATTGCTTACTTTTTTGCGAAATAATCTCTGAACTTCCCGCTTCTCTTTCGGCGACAATCGGTAATCTTTTCAGAAATTATGTTTCTTAGCTTTACATAGGCTCAGCAATTCTTCCAAAGTTATCACATCTTCATTGTCGGCATATTGTTTTTTTGATAGATTTAAGGGTTATTACCTGAATATTTACCTGCTCAAATTCTCAAAATAAATGAGAATACAGATTAATGTCAAAAGTGAATAAATGGATTTTGCTTGCTTTCAATTGGTACTTGTTTAACTCTTTTTAATTTCTTGTCAAGCGCCTCCCCCAATTCTAGTTCTTACAAGTATGAATATTGTTTCTTTTGGATTTATTAGATAATGGGCGTGACTAGGAGAAAGAAGATAATCCCCCCCTTTATCATTGTCAACATTTTTAAATAAATGTCTAGTTACAGTGAATTTTTGTATTTCTCCAAATAATTGAAATGCATATATTAATATGGTTCATTTATAGTTAGTTTATTTGCGATTAAGTCACCCTAAGAAATCTTGATATAAGATAATGTGTGCTTTGAAAAGCTCTAAAAAAACCCTTAGTTCCTCGCCAGAATAGCTTCTATTTACTCGACTAGTATCATTTGGCTAGCTCTAACAGAATATTTTTTGCGCCTTCTTGAGGAAGCGGTTTAAATCTATCTCCAATTTTTTCTTTCACTTCTTCACTTTCTATAGGCATTTTTTCAAATAAATAAGCAATACAGGAATCTTGAAAAGAATCTCATCATTTTTTTCTCCATTCGTGATCAAATTTCTTTCTTAGCTCTTCAATAAATTCACTGGCAATTTCTAAGAAACTTTGATTGTTGTAACTTTCTTGCAATAACTTCATAAATAATCCATAGACTAGCTGGGACTCTTCGAGACCATTATTTTTGTGCCAATTTTCTATGAACTCTTTGAACTTCTCCAAAAGTTATTTATTGTCAGTCTCCGTTAATAATTTCTGAAAGAGATTTGTATTCACTTTCATTTAATTTTTCAAGTTGTTTTTGAAAACATTTCTTTAAAAAGGGGAAATCAGAGAAGTTACGAATGCTTTTTTGTAGCCAGTACTTAAAAGATCATTTTTCATCTTTTGTATATTTGTAATCTTTTCAATAATCGTGATTTTCTTTACAAATATTTAAAAAATCTTCAAAAGTTATTACATCTTCATTAGATGAATAGCAAATATCTTTAATAGATTTTGTAGTTACTAATAGAATCCCCTTTTCTTTACATTTATCTAAAAATTCATTTGATATTTTTCGATCCAGCGTGATTAGATAAAGATACTTAGTTTTAAGCTGAGCTAATTGCTCTAACAGTTTCTCTCTCTTTTCTTGCCCCCCCCAGCCGTCATACTTAGATTAGTTCGTACGCATGAAAAAATAATTTTTTGTGAATCTATATTTTTATGCCCTCAACTAGGTAAGCAAAAAATATCTTCATTTTCACCCCATCTACTTCGCTCTCAGGTGATTCCATTTTCAGCCAAAAGCAATGTTGTTAAAGTTTCAACTCTAGTCTTGGCATTGAATATGTAGTCTTTTTTTCTTGCCAATATTCCATTAAGTCAAATAGAAATTATTTCAGAATTTTCACTAAATAACATGGCTAATTCTTTTCTAATAATTGGGTCTTGAATTGAAGTTTTTCGATACAGAAGATAATCAAATTTTTTAGTGAAAATATTAGGCTTGAGGGGTAAATATTTGAAAATATCAATTCATTTTTCAATGGATGATAAATTGACAGCTAAAATATCATCATTTTCAAAAAATTGTTTAATTGGTCGCTCTAATTTTGTGTCCTCTTGCTTACTAATATTCAAAAAAGCTTTGTATTCCACCTCCACCCTTTGTTGTTGATGTGTTTCTCATTTTTTCAATGATCATGTCTTGCAAATATCATCAACCAAATCATCTGCTTTTATGTTGGAATCACTAGTGCGAGATTGTTCTCACAAGTCATAAATTAACTTTTCTCAATACAAAAAGAAATAATTGTGACACTCTTCGGAGTTATTTGAGTCCGAAAAAGACATTCTCAATATAAATTTATTTTTGTTTTAGTTAAGTTAGTTAAGAAAAATACAGAAGTTTCCCTTTTAAGTTAAATTAAGTTTTTGTATCTTTCTTCCGCATAAATGTTTGAAATTCTTTAATGATTTTTTGACCTTCTAAAGTTAGGACTCTTCCCTTTAATCCTTTATTTATATAACCTCTAAAGACTAAGTAAGGTTCTATTTTCTTAATAATTGTTAATTCATCTGTATTAGTTCCTTGAACAATGGTTTTGATTCCAGCCGTTTGTCTATCAGCTTCACTTAAAAAAACTAAATATTTGAGATCAACTTCTGTTAAGCCTTGAAATAGAAAACCGCATTCTTTGATAATGTCTTGAATCTCACAATCACTATTGATTGTTTTGTAATCAATAACTCTTCTTAATATTCTTTTGACATTTCTTGGAATCCCCCTAGAATTATTGGCAATAATATTTATTTCTTTGTCAGTTAGTTCTAACTCCCATTGGTTTAAGAGAGACCTAATTAAATTAACAATTTCTCAATCTTCGTAACAATCAATAAAGAAGATATAACCAAATCTTTCTTCTAGAGCTTTCGGGACAGCCCCCAAATTAGTAGTCGCGGCAATTAGAGTAAATTGAGGTAACTTAATTCTTATAGCCTTGGAGTTGTAATTTTTTCCAACCAATAAATCTAAAACATTATCCTCCAGAGCTGAATACAGCATTTCAGAATATTCCAATTTCAAGCTGTGAATTTCATCAATAAATAAAACATCAAAGTCTTTCAGGGTATTTAGAACACCAATTAAATCAGGAAGTGTTTGAATATTAGTGGCAGGAATAATCTTGATATTTACCTTTAATTCATTGGCAATGATTTGGGCCAAAGAAGTTTTACCAACCCCCGGAGGACCATAAAACAATATATGTTCTAAAGGTTTATTTAGCTTCTTAGAAACTGTAATTCCTACTTGAAGACTTCTAACAATCTCAGATTTTCCAACAAATTCATTTAGAAAGCTAGGACGCGCCTTAAGAGTTTCAGAATCAATCACCTTATCTAAAGACAATTGACTTGTGAGATAGTTTTGACACATTCACTAATAATGGAGTTCAAATCAACAAATTCATTTTTTCTCAGTTTCACTATCTCCAAGGTTTTTCGAATATCTTTTCACTTGTACCCAATTTCAGTTAGTGATGAAATAATTTGGTTTTCATCTCAAATTCCATTTGAAGATGAGTCAATCATTGGCAGACTTAAAAGACTTTGTTTAATAGATTTGGAATTTCTTAAAGTGGCAATAAATAGATTAGCAAGTTTTAAATTGAATCCTTTGAGAGAGGCAAGTTGGATTCCATCTTCTTGCTCTGCCAGAGTTAGAATGCTGTGCCAGTTATTAGTCAAGATTTTCTGAGCTGTCTTAGAACCAATTCCTTTAATTGACAATAGAAATCTAAAGATCTCGTAATCCTGTCTAGTTAAGAAACCAAATAATTGAGTAGTTAATTGTCCTGTAGGTTCTAACCTAGATTCCTGAAAGATATAGATTAATTGCTCTTCTCCCTGTTTAAGAGATGAAGAATTTAAAAAATGAACTTTATATCCCTTACTCTGAGCCTCAACAATGATATAGTCCTTTTGTAATTCAACTATCCTACCTCTAAGATAGTACATCTCATTTCCTTAATTAATCGTTCCAAGAAAAAAGGCATAAATTTAACTTTTTTCTAGTTCCAAAAGTCTATTGAAAATATTTGAACTTTTATGCTTTAACTCTTCTCTGTCAGTTTCTATTTTTTTAAGTCAATCTAATTTAATTGGCCATTCAGTTAGGCTGTCAGTTTGTAGATATTTTTCAGATTTTTCTAAAAGGGAATGAATTAAGGAATAGTAAAGCTCAAAGAAGTCTCATAGCTTACTAAAAGAGCTTTGTTGAGATTTAGAACTTTTAGTTGAAGTATCTTCACACTCTGTAGTTGATAGATTGTCTTGTAACTGGTTTAAAAAAAGTCTTTCTTCAGGAAGAAGTATTCATTGAAATAATTCTGAATAGTCTTCTAAAGATTGTGATTTTCAATCAGTCAGTTTCTTTTGAATTATCTCTTGATTGCTTTTGGACTTAAGTACATTGGATCAAAGGGCCAAAATAGAAGAGAAGTTAGAGATAATATTTTTGGGTTGCTCTTGTTGCCTCCTAGAAAGTTCCATTCTCTTCGGGACTTCCCTCTTATTTGGAGAGAGAAAATATAGATTTATGGCTTCTAAATAGCTGTTTTGTTTGGCGGAAATAACTTCTTTTTCTTTCTTAGATAACTCAATTAATTCATATAGCTTGAAGATTGCATTTAGAGAGTCGATGGTAAATTGCGCTTCTAAATTGGGTTGGAGTCTAAAAGAATAGTTAGGTTCACCAATAAATAAAGCAATCAGTAATGTATTAACTATCTGGTTTAAGGAAAGTAATTCTGTTTCGGGAGAAGAGTTGTTTATGTATTTTTTTCAACTGCATTTAATTCAATCCACAAAGTAAATGGGCTCTGTAAGTTCTATAGCTGGATTGGAACAATATAGTTCTGAAAAGTCTTTAGCCCCCTTGAAGTCTAGGTTTAAAGAATAGGGCTCAATACCTACTTTTAATAGCTGTTGAATTATCTTCATGGCTGCACTAATTCCTGATTTGTCAGTATCTAGAACTAAGACTATTTTTTTTACTTCTTGTTTCTTTAATAAGTCCAATGTATCTGCAGAGAGTTCTCTTCCCATAAGAGCTAAAGCTTTGTAATGTGGCTTTAAGAGCGATAATGCAAATAAGTCAAAAAATCCTTCAAATAAATAAATAGGTTCTCTAGAAACATTTGTTAATGCAGGCAAGTTGTATAGTAAATGAACTTTTTTAAATAAGAGAGTTTCTTTTGAGTGCAAATATTTAATTTCACTTTTTGAAGTTGGAAGTGCTCTAGAACTAAATCCAATTAACTCTCCAAGAATAGAAAAGATAGGTATAGTTATTCTCTCTTGAAACAAAGCAATTAAGGTATCTTTGTTTTTTCTGGATTCTGGGGAGAATATTCCTGTTTTTAGAAGAAATTCTGGTTCAATAAATTGATATTCCTCAGAGGATTTTTTAATCTTCTCTAAAGCTTGCAAAAGCACTTGACCTTTTGGCGCATAGCCTATTTTTGCTTGCTTAATTAGGTTTAAAGTAAGTCTTCTCTCTTGAGTTAAGTAGTCTAAAGCTGGTTTTCCCTCAGCAGAAAATAGATGCTTTACAAAGAATTCAGAGACAAAATTATTGAATTTAATTAGCTTTTGCTTGAATTGATATTCTCGAGAAGTTCTTGCATCAAAGACATTTTCGATAGGTAATTTAAGTAGCTTGTGGGCATGGATGAGAGCGTCTTGAGAGTTCATCTTGTCTTTTCTCATAATGAATGAGACTGCATCTCCTGAAATTCCACAAGAAAAACATTTGAATATATTTTTTTCTTCAGAGATTGAAAGAGAAGGTTTGTTGTCTTCGTGAAAGGGACATAAAGCTCAATAATTTCTTCCTCTTTTTTCTAGAGTTAAGTAACTACCTATAACTTCTTTTATGTTTAGTTTGTTTCGTTCCACACCAAGCTATTGATTAGCCTCTACAAGATCTTCCATTTTCAGACACTTTAAGACATAACCTTTTAACTTTGTCAAACCAATTCTTACTTGAATTCCTGAGTCTCTGTCTCTAATAGTGAAGGAAAAATCCTCACTATGAAAGGAGCCACTATCATAGTCTACTGTTAGACAATAAGGTGTTCCTATTTGATCTTGTGCCTTGTATCTTTTTCCTATTGATCCCCCTTTAGATAAGGTAGTGAAGATTGGAAATTTTTGCAATCATTGGTAAAGTCTGAAAGCTCCCGCTTCCTGTTCGGACCCCAAAGGCAAGACAGCAAATTTATAGGGAGCTAGGTGAAGGGGCAAGCATAAAACCTCTCAAGATCTATTACTTCTAGTTTGTAGGAACTCAGTAATAGTTGCCAACATCAATCTATTCAATCCAACTGAATGTTCTACTATATGAGGGACTAAAGTAGTTTGATTATTGTTAGCCTGCAGATGAAGTTTTACTTTCGAATGATCTTGATGGGACACAAGATCAAAGTCTCCTCTGTTAGCTATACCTCAAAGCTCTTCTTCTCCGAACTCAAATTTGTAGTAAAGGTCAATGTTTTTCTTGGAATAGTGAGGAAGTTCTTCTCCTTCTATTTCCTTGAAAGAAAAAGAATCAGGAGAGAATCCCAACTTATAAATTAAGAAGAAAGAAATTTGTTCTTTTTGGGACTTTAGAGTTTTAGTAGTCTCTTCCGGATAGGTAAATTCTTCTAGTTCCAGTTGTTCAAATTCTTTAGTTCTGAATATTGTTCTACCAGTTGTTACCTCATTTCTAAAGGCTTTACCCATTTGAGCAACTCTAAAAGGAAACTTGAGTTTAGAGTCCAAGGAAATTAACTTACTGTTAACAAAGATAGTTTGGGCTGTTTCAGGCCTTAGATAGTAACTTTCTACTCTAAATATTTGGTTGAAACTCTTAGGTTCTGTTAAGTTAGTTGAAGAGCAAGATTTGCATTTTTCAACAATATCTTCAAATCTAGTATTGCAATCTTTGCACTCCACTAATTGTCTTTCAAAATGTTTGATGTGTCCAGTAGCTTCTCAAATTTCTCTGTTAGTTAATAGATTCCCTTCATAGAGTATTGTGTTTTCTTTGCCACAGATAAAGTGTTCTATTCAACATTTCTTTAAGTTCTCCTTAAGTAATACACCTAAATGACCATAGTCTCAGCTATTTTCCATCCCTCCATAAATAGAGCTGGAAGGATATATAAATCTATTCTCTAGTAAGAACTTTTCTATTCTGCTCAATAAAGTTATCTATCTCTATTTATTAGTTAATTAAGTGAAGTGAACTTAATAGACTAAATTCGGATGTAAATTCGAACACAATTTAACAACTTTTTTCTTCTTCGGTAAAGGTAATTTATTTTTAATAGTTGTGAATTGTAGCTTCCTATTTAGCTTAAATATCTTTCAAATAATTAGAGAAGAAAAGACCACAGAAGGGATTAAAAAGAAGTTTCTCATAATAAAGAATTGTTCGAAAGGTAGAGTAGAGATTTTGATGTCAAATAGAGGAAGAGTAATTATGTCTACCAAAACATAAGCAATAAAGTTCAAGATTGTTAGTCTAATAATCACATTTCATTTATCTGCTTTCTCAACTATCTTAGGAGAGATTCTTTTATTAGAAAGAAGTAGACATGCCCCTAAAGCAATGAGTAAAATTCCTCCAATGCCTGCTAAAAAGGAAGGGAAGAATCAACTAGGAAAGGTTAATGTTTGGGAAAAGATATTCAAAGAGACTTTGCCTTGATCACCTTTCTTTTCTGCCATCAATGCAGACTCATTAAAGAAGTAATAGGCTATTGCAGTAATTCCCAGCAAGGCAGTAACACAAAAGGCGTTTTGTCAGCTTTTTAGCTTATTTTTAGCGGAGTCACTATCTCCAAACATATAGATAAAGCCACCTAAGAAACCATTAAAGATAGCAGCTAGTAAATATCCATAGTTAAACACTGAGGAAGTTAGAACCACAGTTAATAAGTCTGTTAGTAGTCCAATCAACATACCTATTACAGGACCATATAAGCTCCCTCCAATCTTTATCAGAATAGTCTCAATTAATAATCTGCTACCTGGATATATTTGAAAAACTATTCCTAATAAGTTATGGGTTAAGAATGTAATGGTGAAGATTACTGCAGTGTTTGTTGCAATAATCATTGCAATGCTCGAGATCACATTGATATTCAGGCTCGGAAACATTAAGAAGTTTTGCTGTAGCCAAAACCTAAAGAAGACCTTTTTTAGGAATAACAGAATAATGAATACTGCAAGAGTAATTCCTGCATAAAACAGAATATCCCCACCATCCATATGGCCTACGCCGGCCATATTGGATTAGAAGAAGTATTTATCTATTAGAGTCTTAAGAATCTCTAATTCAATGAAACCAGTGTGTCTTTCTACAGATCTGGCTCTATCTTTAGAAATAAAGATAAGGGTTGGAATAGAAGTTACCTCATATTGTCTGGCAACGTCTGGGAATAAAGAGGTATTGATCTTCATAAACTTAATATCTTTGTATTTTTCCTCAAGAGATAGAAGATCTAGTATAGGCATTAATTGTCTGCAAGGAGGACATCACTCTGCATATAGATCTAAGAGAAGATTGTCAGTTCCCTGTAGTAACTCTTGTAATTCTTCTTTACTAGTTAAGCTTTTAACTTTAGACAAGGTATTAAGAAATATCCATTTTTAAGGTAGCTAAATCAATTAACTGCTCTTTCTTTAGTTTCTCTGGAATAGGTTGTAATTCATAATCTAGAGTTACTGGTAACTCAACAATTAAATTAGGAGGAAGAATCTTCTTAAAGCTAGTGTATCTTTCATTATCGAAGAAAGAAGAATCCTTCAAAAATGAGAGATCTAATTTAACCACTACTTCTTTTAAAACATCGTAATCATAGTTCCTATTTAGATTCTTAAGAATTAATAGTTGTTTGTTTTTTTCTCTTAGGTAGGAGTGGTCTAATAAAGTCTTTCTTGCTTGATAAGTCTCTAGTTTGTTGTAGTCAGAAAAGAAAGTTAAACCCTTGAATTTATCTTCGTAACCAAATAGATCTTTATTTGAACTAGCTGATTTAACTTTATTTATGTATTTTCTTAAGTTGGATTTAGTATAAGACTCCAACTCTAGTAAGTAATTATGTGTGAGTATATGTCTAGCCTCTGGAGAAACAAAGAAACATTTTTCTAGAGTAAATAGATCCTTGTCTGAGTTGTAATTGAACTTATAGTAGATAGTTAGATCTTGGGGGCTTGCAACAAAACCTGTGTAATTACACAAGTGAACATGGTACTCTGTGTATTCTTTTAAAGCGGACTTAAGAGAAAGGTTAAATTCATTGTATATTTGCCCAAAGAAGTCATCTACACTCTCCTGTATAAAGGAGAATGGATCGGGCAAAAGGGTTTGTTTTGCTGACCCCATTAATTAGTTGTGCACCTATAGCTTAATTGGATAAAGCACTTGACTTCGGATCAAGAGAGTATGGGTTCAAGTCCTATTGGGTGTGCCAGTTTAAGTTAACTAATTTAGAGTTTAGAGCTGTACTTAAGTTTTGCTTTTTTAATTAATTCAAGGGCTTCAGATAAAGGAATTAATTTCCCAAGCTTAACTTCCTTATTTTCTAATTTCTTATATTCTTCAAAGAAATTTCTAAGTTCAGAGAGTCAGAAATCAGGGAGATCAGAGATTGAGTTGATGTGAGAGAGTCTAGGGTCTTTATCCATAATCGCAATTATTTTTAGGTCTTCTTCTCCCGAGTCAATCATCTCTAGAGCCCCTAAAACTCTTGCATCAGCATAAGTACCTGGAGTTAAAGAGAAGTTAGAGATCAAAAGAACATCTAGAGGATCATTGTCTTCAGATAGAGTATCTAATATGAAACCATAGTTGTGAGGATAAACAATAGAACCAAACAAAACTCTATCTAGCTTTAACTTATTGTTTGTTAGCTCATATTTAATGTTTGAGTGCTTTGAGATTTCAATAAAACATTCAACTATATTGTTTTGGGAACTCAATGTAATCTACTTTTCTAACCTGATTTTAAGTAGGAAACTAGGAATTGTAAATAATTAATTGTTTGTTATTTACTTAGACTTTCTGGACAAGGAGTTTTGGTCTTTCAGGCATTTTCAAAGCCACTATCTTTTTCTAGAATTAGGCAGATCTTTTCAGTTGGTTGTGTTTTTGGGCTAGACAAATAACTACTTAAATAGGATTTGGTCACCTTGAACTTAGAGCATTGAGTAGCTCTTCAACCACATCTTGTTGAATAGAAATTGTGTAGTCTTTGATATATTGGATCAAACTTTTTATTGTTATCTTTTCAAGGTAATTCAAATTGCGCCTCGAAAGTAGTGATTTGGTTTTTAGAGTCTATAAAGAAAGGTTTTCAGTATTTACCAGTTCAGAAGGAATCTCATCAGTGGTATCAGCGGTAAAAGTATTCATATCCAAATCAGTTTCATAGTAATTTGGGTTTTTCATTATCCATTCACAAACCAGAGATTTCTTTAAGAGTATGTTGAGAAGAGTCATAAAGGTATCACTTCATTGTTCCTCATTTATTGTTCATTGATAAATGTTCTTTTGAGTCTTGACAAACAAGAACTTTTTGATTGGAATCTTTACTGGTTAAAACAATGTCACAATGTCTGATAGTTTCTTGTGAAGTTTCTGTAGTGACTGTAACGGTAGAGTGACTAGATGCACTTTGACTTCCATGAGCCTGAGTACCTGAACTATGAGCGCTACCTAGTTGTTGACCATTTGAATGACCTTGACTTACTGAACTACCTGTATGTGTATGTTGTGTCCCCTCTGCCCCTAAACTAGAACTTTCCCCTTCTTCCTCTCCTAATAAAGCTAAATCTTGATTGCTATTTGCGGGGGGGGCATTGAGCCTGCAATGAATCCACCAACTCCCATTGCTCCCGCAACCAAACCACCAACAGCCACCTTTTGAACAAAACCAATTAAAGACATAAGTCAGTAAGGCTTAAATTAGCCTTTCAGTAAAGAAGATTTTATTGACAAATAACTTGAGTTACTGTTTTTAGCTCTTAAATTTAAATAATTGATTTATAGAGATTAGTATGAGCTGAATAGCAAAGCTTTTTTATGAAAAATTTAAGGCTTTGTTTATTGTAGGGTCTAGTATTGTCGGGGGAGGAGTAATTGCTGTTCCTAAAGTTATTGCAGGAAATAATTTTGAAGAGTATCTATTTAGAGAATTTAATCCTGTGCCTGCCAAGTATGACTTTAGTGGCGCATCACCTGTCAAGGTAAGTGATGAAGGTAATGGTCAATATAACAAAGATCAATCTAAGTTCTCTAATTTCCAAGAAGTAAAAGTTTCTAATGCACAGTTAATTAAGGGGACTAAGTCTTATAACAATGGAAACTATGTAATTTACTTTGGTTCAGAGGCCTGCCCTAACTGTAATAACTTCTTGTATAGTGAAAACACTTCACCAAAGACATGAGTAGGAACAGACCAACAAAACCTTTATAGTAATGGAACTTTCTTTGAGACCTATTCTTTAGCTAAACATAACAATGATGCCAATCCTACAAAACTAAAAGATATTAAGTTTGTTTTCTTTAGCGATGAAGTTCCTTCAATGGAAAACAGAAATAATGATGATTTGTATACCATTCCCTGAAATAAATGAGATTCAACTTTAACTAGCAGAGGTAAGGTTGAAGGAGACTATATTAGATATGACAGTTCAGCTGTCAAGTTCAGAAAGATACAGTCCCTATTGTTCTATTATTTTGGTGAAAAAGCTAGTGGAATTCCAACCATCATCATCTACAGAGATGGTATTCCATTTGTTTATGGAAAAGACAAATTGGAAACAATAGAGAAAGAGAAGCAAAAGACTGGAGAACAAATTAGCTCCTTGCAAGAGGCTGAAGCAGAATCTTCTGGAAGAGCTGTGATACTTAGATATGACTTAATCAAGCACTTGAGATATATCTTTGATGGAGAAGTAACTTGATGACTATAGTTTTTATTCCTTTTTCTAGAGAACTGTTAATTAATTTAGAAAGAAAGTTAGGCTGGGTTAGAGGATGCAAAAACTATCTACTCTAGAAAAGAAAGAAATATTAGCTGGATTCGCAAAAAGTACCAAAACACAAGTTGTTAAGCCAAAAGCAGTTAGTCAAAGAGTACCTTCACAACTTGATTCCAAACTTTATTGATTGATAAATAATGTAGCATTAATAGCTTTAACTACTGTGCCATGATTAATTACATTTGGTGAAGGGATTTATTCACTTGTAGCTAAAAAACCAAACAGTTACTCTAATTATTCAGGAGAAGGAAGATCTTATGGAGGGGGCTTTGGCTCTATGGATGCAAGAAGAAGTTATTATGCTTATGCTTCTGAAGCCTTTAGACCTACAATGAGATTCTCTCCGATGCCTTACAGTAATGGAATTACTTTTGGAATGCCTTGACTGAACTAAATGATTAAGTTAACTGATCTAGAGAAAAAAGAGACTCAAGCGGGGGTTGCCAGAACAGCTACTAAGATAGCTTTTAAGTTTTTTGAGGCGGCCACAGGAGTTGTTACTTTCACCAGCTTGTCTAGCTTAATATTGGATGTAGTTATTAAATATTTTGGAGGAACTAAAAAAATGCCTCCAGTCCCAGCTAAATCATCGATTTATTCTTTAGATTCTCCGGCAACACATGAGCAGTGATTAAAAATGCAAGAAGTCCAACGTAAAAAACCAAGTAACTTTTATTAGTAGTTAATTCCTAGTACATTCTCTTCTTCAACCCTAACTTCTCTTATTCTCTTCTTTTCTCTTACGAAGAAACCAACTAAGTGATAGTAATACTTATCTACTAATAGATTTAGATTAAATCAGAGAAGAGTTAAGGGGGGAATAAAGAATAAGCAAATAACCAATACTAAGAATAGAAAATAAGAGAAAGCAGTTAATAGTTCTAGTTTTGCAGAAGTTAAGGCTAGAACAAGCATACTAATAAAAGCCAAGAAATAAAACCCATTATCTCTCTTTAGTTCTGCTCTAATTTTTCTTGATTGAAGTCAGAATTGAGACTTTTTATTTTGTTGTTCGTCAGCAATTAGTTTTGATACCTCTCTTGAATTAACTATTAACTTGACTCAGAAGCTTAATAGAACAAAGAAGGCAGAAAGAATTATTTCAGGCAGTAATTCAGGAACTTGCATAAATTTTCCTGACAGCAAGAAAAGAAAACCAGTTCCCAAGAATAACAGGGAAGAGATGATTAAGGAAGAGGCATTAGCAAAACCAAATCTAAATAAGCTATAGCAACTTACAGGGGCGAGAGAGAGAAAGACTAATCCAACAGACTTTTCAAGAGAAGGCATAACTGAGAAGGAATCAGTATTTTGAATAGTTCATTTAGTATTTCCTATGCCACTAGTTTTTTCACCATTCTTGCCACTTAAAGCTTGAGTAATTGTTTCTATATTTAGGTTCTCTGGAAAGAGATAGAAAAGCCAACCATTGGAAACACCAGTATTTTTGCTTTTGAGTGAGTCTGGAATGCTCTTCAGCTCTTTGTAACTTCCATTAAGGCCTTTTAGTGAGTTACTTAATTGACTCTTTGCACTAGAGTCAACAGACAACAACTTATTATTTTTGAAGAATTGTGGGTAGTTTAACTCAC
The DNA here is from genome assembly GCF_003265155.1 of Mycoplasma wenyonii. Lineage (GTDB taxonomy): Bacteria > Bacillota_I > Bacilli_A > Mycoplasmatales > Mycoplasmoidaceae > Eperythrozoon_A > Eperythrozoon_A wenyonii_C. Next base: position 120,312 of record NZ_QKVO01000001.1, read on the forward strand.
AATTTGAGAGCCACAGAATTAAACCAATAAAGCCTAGAAGAAAGATAACAGGGGCAAAATCCAAGGAGGCTAATTCTGCTTTCTTCTTTTTGATCTCTTCTTTAACAGTTGATTGCTTTCCTTCAGCTTGTATCTCTCTTATTAAATGCCAGAGACTATGTGTTTCTCTTTTTTTATCTGCTCAATAAAGACTATTGGAAACAAGTAAGTATGGTTTTTGTTCCCCCAAATAGCTTAATTTAGGTAGATAGAAATTAGAGAAAAGGAATCAAACAGTCAACATAAACACAGAACCTAATCCTAAGACAATTCCCATCTCTTTTAGCTTTGTAGGCAATAAAAAGATAAGTAATGCTGCGGGAATTAACAACATTAAAGCTAGTTCATATAGGTAGATATTGTGTTTCTTATTTGCTAGATACATTGCCATTCTTGTTGTGTAGTTATTAGCTTTTAAATACTTCTTCATTCAACTGAATAGATTGAGTGAATTAGAGAGGGAAAAGAACAATAGAGCTAGAATACCAAACAGAGTTGATTTATTTGGAGTTAGACCAGCAAATAAGAAGATACTGTAGATGGAGCCACAACCAACAATCAAGAAGGCACAAGAGAGTAATCCAGGAAGTCTATATTTATAGGCAAAAACTACAAAGAGAAATAGAGCAAAGATAGAAATGGATAGCCAGCTATCCATTGCCTCTTAGTTCTCTCTAGATAGTGATTTGTTGAGCTAGATAATTTTCCCTAATCACGGGGAAATCTCCTGTACCTTTTGCATCAAAAATAATAGCTGGCCATTGATCTTTGTTGTTATCCATTGTTCTTAAGTAATAATTTTTAATACTGTAATGTCTAATCCAATCAATGATTATAGGAACATTTCATTCACTATTTCAGGATTTATTGGGTGTTATGGTTAGTTTGATATCTGGCTTGTAACCTTCCCCACCTTTTAGATCATGTACTGCATCAGGGCCTGATGCGTAGGTAATGTAATTAGGGAAAAAGAGTTCAAAAGATTCTTTATCTCCCCCTTTAACCACTTGAAGTAAGTGATGTTTAAACACACTAGCGTCTTTAGATTTCTCTGTGAGTAGGTTATATAGCATATTTAGGTCTTTAGATTTCAGTTCCATTACATTTCAATTTGCATTTTCAAAGTCATAGTTAGATTCTCTCTTGACTCAAATTTCATCAAAGTAGAACTTAAAGAAATCATTTTCTTCTTTAGTTAGGGACTTATAAAGAGTTTCTAGTTGTTTTTTGAGCTGTTGCTTTTCTTTGGGTTGTTTATGGAAATAACTTTTTACGAATTTGTATTTACTTAAAGCTTTTTGATTAAAGAATCAGATTTGAAAACCAAGATTTAGCTTAAGTCTTAGTAAGTCTTTATCTAGTCAGACATATCAATTCTTTTGACCTATTTCACTAGAGGGAACATAAACTAGCTTTCTAATTTCATCAGTAGTAATGTGTGCCTTCTTGAAATAAATATCTATTGCATCTTGACTTAAAGCATTTCTTGCAAGCTTAGTGTGTTCATTGAGTAAGTGTTCAGTCTTAATTAGTTCTTTGTATCGAGAATCCTCACTTATGAGATCACTATCACTAGATTTTTTTTCAAATCATCTATCTATTGTTAATTGGTTTAGCCTTACTGTATTAAGTCATTCTCACTCTCTGCCTTCTACATAATCTTTTCTCTGGACTTGAACAAATAGGTTAGGTTGTTGACTACCTTCAATTCGGGATGAGCCAAACTCAGATATCAAATTGATATTGGTTTGGTGATTGTGATATTTCTTGTAGTAACCTTCAAGCCTATCTTTATCTGCTTTAATTAGTTCTTGTTTGGACTTATTTTCTGGACTATATAAGGGGACTCTAAAGAAATAATGATGTACTATAGGAGCTTCTGAGAAAAGTTGTTTAGGAAGAACTAAAGTAATAGGTGAACCAAGAAGCATAAAAGGAAATCCAAGAGTTAATCATTTAGGTAACTTGAAAGCCATTAAGAAAGTAATTAAAAATGGCTTGCAGAGCCTACTACAAGAACTTAAACATACCTACAATAATTAAAATATAATACTGACTGCTGTATAATATTTAGTCTTTTTATGGCTAAATTTGTTGTTCTATAAATCTATAAATAAGATAAGAAGAAACAGATTTGTATAGTTAATGGGAACAAATTACATAGTTAATGGGACAAAGGCGCTTTTGGTATTGGGTGTTGGTTTAGGAGGTCATCAAATTTACTGAAAAGTAGCAGGAAACTATCTAGATGATGGATTCTTTTACTTTGCAGACAAGATGTCAATGATTGACAATAGCCTATTACCTAAGAACAAGGTTTACAACTCTGACTCTGCAATCACCAAAGTAGAAGAATATGTCAAGGAAAAAGATTGAATGAAAGATTATTACAGCTATCACGTAGACTTTCAATCTAATTCAGGAGTTAGGGATAAATTAAACACATTAGCTTTTAATGGCTTCAAAGATAAGGCCTCTGTATACAAGATAATCAAAGATCACTCTTTGAAACTTTCAATGCCTTGCCAGTCCGGAACAGGTTGATTATTAGACTTTGAACTTCCTAAAAATGGTCAATACCCAACCAAGTGATTTATTGCAACTAATCTACATGTAATCAACAAATTCAGATTCAAGGAAAATCCATACAAGGTAGTTTTGCCTATAACAGAAAGTTCTGTTAGATATCATGTTCCTTCCCAATTTGGATTGATGGGAAGAGCTCTAACTAGCTGTGAAGCCTCAATCTATAACAATACCTCAGAACTATCTCTATACACAGAAAGAGATGCGGATGATAGAAATATCTACCCAGAAGACACTAGATATGTAGAACTCTTCAGAAGACAGGGAGTTAGAAATGCTGAAGAGCTAGTTCATTTATATAAAGCACTTGGTTACATTAAAGAACCAAATATTTATACCACTACCATTAAAAATCCTAAGCTAGTGTATGCGGCTGTAGATTTCTTGGGACCTAGATATACAGTTTCTGGACACAAAGTTAGTGAAGTTGGTTACTTTAAAGACTTTGGAGTTATGGAAGTAGACTTTGCTAATGAGAACCAAGCAAGAATTATGACTAATGGAATATATGACAAGTACTATAAGAACAACCCTGCAGTAAAGGAAAATAATGGTCAATTAACTAAGATAGACTTCTTCGCCCCAGAGTTAATGAGTAAATATAGTGCTAATGAGTTAGCTAATCTGGAAGATAGATACTACATAGGGGGTTACCCGGGAGGAGTTGCAGAGAATCTTTCTTTTGAAGTAAATACCAAGTTAAAGGTATCTAAGCCAGCACATTATGGCTTCTTTAATTACTATCACTATGACACAGAATTAACAGATAGTAAGCTAACTTACTTTAAGAAACACAGAGGAAATAATGAACTAACCTTCAACCTATTAAACAGTAAAGGACAAATAATTCCTGGACATTCAGATATAGACAGTATAGATAAAGTAACTAATTCTTCAAAAATTGTTTGAGATGGCAAGGAACTAAATGGTTGAGGATACAACTACTTAATTGACAATTCCTTTTTAGGCAAAGGAGCTTCAGGTTCTATGGTATTGAACCAAAAAGGAGAACTATTGGGACTTTATCGAATGTACAATGAAGGATTTAATTATGGATTTGTTGAACCTTTGAGAGCTAGTTGAGTAATTGATGAAAAAGGAAGAATTATTCTTCCTGGATTTGATTTATTGACTGGTAGCGGAAGACAAGAGATATCTTACAAGTCTCAACTAGAAAGATTTAATCCTAACTTAACTACTTATCTAAGACATAATTCTTGAAGCTCAAATGTCCAAACAGTTTAGTAATAAGAGAGACTAAGGGCTAATAACTTTAAAAGACAAATAATTAAATAAGATTTTGTTTGTCTCGGGGGGGGCGCTTCAAGCAAATAAGGTAGGTTTTGGTTGTTTAGTATTATTAGGTTCCGTTTCAGTCGCAGGAATAGCAGAATTAGAGATACAAAAACAGTTGCTATCTACATGAGGCAAGTCTATTGGAGAGTGATTCTCAGAGAGACTTAGTAATTCTTCTCAACAGACTCAAGAAGCAGGAAGTCCAGTTACTTTCTCTCAGATAGCTTTTCCTTTTACCTATGTGTGAGGACAGGTATCTGGTCCAGTAGGTCAAGCTTTACCCTATGTACAGTCTGGTTTCGAGCAAATCAAATCATCTTTTGGAGATCTCTGAGGTGCTCTTAAGAGTTTCCTTAAAAGCTTATTTGAACCAGAGATTTTTAACAATATCTTTAAAGACTTACATTTAAGAATTTGAAGAGTTCTTGTATTTGCTTTCGCAGGAGGAAAAGGTAGAGATAGTTTTTTAGATTTATTCAGTGAAGAAAAAAAAGAAGCGACTAAGATAGCAACTAAGTTCTTATTGGGAATGGAGCAGAAAGGAAGTAAATACTTTAAGGCTGATAAAAAAGTATTTAGTTTCTTACTTATGCAATGAATGTTTAATCCTAAAAAGATTACTGAAAAGTTCGAGAGATTATCTAAGACTATTCAAAATCTAGTTAAGAGGGCAGAAACACATGAAACTGGAGGTTCCTCCTCCAGCAGCGAAGAGTCACAATCCCCGACTCACACCTACACATTAACAGTCCCAACTGTTAAGCAATATCTGGATGTTGAAGAGGGATTGCCAGAAATACTCTTTAATCTAATGTGAATGGGTGAAGTAGCTTCCAAAATTAAGACTGGACACGATCTAACAATGGAATCTAAGTCTTGAGTATCTTGATTCTTTAAATCTTCTTAATAAAAATCTATAAATAAGGAGGTTATAAGTCTCTCACTAACAATAAAACACTAATGATTTTGTTGGGGGGGGCATCAATAGAGTAAAACACTTTCTGTGTTTTATTTCAGACTTAATGCTTTACAACGTAGCAGAATAGCTTATGGTTGTATAGTTGCTTTAGGATCAATTACTGCAGCTGGGATTGCGGAGATTGAAATTGAAGGAAAGGTATTTTCTAAGTGAATTGCATCTGTCAGCGAGACAATTCAAGCTGGGATGAGCCCCTCCTCTACGCAGCAACAAAGCAATCTGGTAACTTCAGAACATGTGTTTGCCCCATTTATTTCTGCTGGAACAGAGGTATCTAAAGTTGCTTTAAAAGTTTGACCATATGTAGAGGGATCTTTTCAAGCGATTTGAATGCTTAAAGATCAATGGCAACTTGTATTTAAAACAATTAAAGATTTCTTATTTAGCTTATTTGATTCCAAGATATTCAATAGAATTTTTGAGAATCTTCATACAAAGATCTGAAATGTTCTGACTTTTGCTGTCGCGGGCGGGGATGGAAGAGATAGCTTTATAGCTTTGTTTGGAGAAGATAAGAAGGAAAGCACTCTTTTAGCGGCAAAACTCTTATTAGGACAATCAGTTTCTGGAATTAAAAACTTTAAAGTGGAACCCAATGTTTTCCATTATCTATTCTTAAGATGAATGGACAAGCCAAAAGAAATTACTAATAAATTCGATAGATTGTCTCAATATATAAAGAAATTAACTGATAAGTTGAAGGGACCAAGTGGTTCTTCTGGCGGGGTTGGAGATAGCGCTGAAGCTGAATCCCCAGAACGTACCTATTTACTCAAAATACCTACAGTCAAAGAATATTTAGATATTGAGGAAGGTTGAAAAGAGTCTCTTTTCAATGTAATTTGAACAGGTGAGGTTTTGATGAAAATTAGAACAGGTACAGATGATTTTGTTGGAGCAAAAACATGAGCGACAATGTTTGGCGGTGTCTTAGGGAAATTAGGAAACGATCTAATTAAATAGATAAAAATTAAGTTTTCAGGATTTAGTTACTGATAAGAATTATGTTCTGGCGGGGGGGGCATGAATGGCAATAAGCTTTAAGACTTGAATTATCTTGGTCAATTATTTTTAAGAAAAAGTACTATAGGTTATGGCTGTCTAGTTCTTTTAGGTTCAGTTTCAGTGGCTGGAGTAGCAGAACTGGAATTAAAACATCAAATCTTTTCTAAGTGAGTTGGGAATTTCACAAAAGGAATTAGAGAAGGCATTTCTTCAAGCAGTAGTCCCACTACTTCTCAGGGTCAAGCAATTACTGCTACACAAGTATTTGGGCCTTTTGTTATTGCCGGTGAAGCAGTAGCGGGTGCGGCACAAACAGTCTGACCTTTTATCAAAGGAACCTATGATATTCTCAAAACCCTCAAGACAAATACTGCTGATTGATGGAAAGGCATTAAGTCTTTTTTTACAAGTTTGATGGAACCAGAAATATTTAAGAGGATCTTTGAGAATATTCATCAAAAGATTTGAAACATTCTGGTTTTTGTTGTTGAGGGCAAGAAAGAAGCAGGCACTTTTATAGGTTTATTTGGCGGAGATAAAAAAGACAAAACCCTGTTGATGGGAAAGCTTTTATTAGGACAAGAAATTCCTAATGCTAAAAATTTCAAGGTAAAGCCTAATGTATTTCACCATTTATTCTCGAAATGAATGGATAAACCGAAAGAAATTGCTGAGAAAATTGATCGACTACTATCTAAATCTATTGATACATTAACTGAAAAATTGAAAAGTCAACAAGATTCTTCCGGTCATGTTTATCTATTAGATATTCCAACAGTAGATGCCTATTTAAAAACTAGAAAAGGTTGACATGAAAATATTTTTACTGATATTTGAAAGCGAAAGATTCACGAGAAAATTACAACCGGCAAAGATGATTCAACACAAGCCGAAAAATGAATAGAAAATTTAGGTAAGTAACGGGAATCTAATTAAAAATTAATTCAAACTGATTAAATGTTTCTTTCTGAATTAGTTGAATATCAAAAGAAGTTAGATACAAAAGTATTTGAGTTACAAAAACCTAATCTAGATGATTATCACTTACTACTAGCAAGAAAAACAGCCTTAATTTCTGAGTACTTTGAGTTTTTAAATGAAACTAAGTTATTTAAGTATTGAACCAATAAAGAAATAGAGTTAGAGAAACTTTATGAAGAATTTATAGATATAGTTCATTTCACCCTATCTCTTTTATATGTATATGAGCTAGAAGATAAATTAGGACCTAAATATAGTTTGGGAGTTAGTTCCTCTGAAAATAAAGAAAACCTATTTGTTAAAGCTAGAACGGACAGTAGATTAAAAATTGAACTCTTGAATACCAACTATAGCTGAATGAGAGAGATTTATTTAGCAATAGAAAAAGATAATTTTGCTGAATGGTTAGGTTGACTTTCACAAATAAGTATTTGATTGGCTTTAACAGGAGAAGAGATTAAAGAAAGATATTTGTTAAAGTGAAAGACTAATTTTGAGAGATTAGGAGTGAAAGTTAATTAAGGAACCTTTATTAATTAGACTGTTGGGCTTTTACGCTAGTATCAACTATCTTCTTAAATTCATTTGGATTATGTATTGCAAGTTCAGACAATACCTTTCTATTTAGCACAAAACCTGATTTTTGTAGTAAATTAATTGCTTTAGAGTAAGTTAGACCTAATTCCCTAAAAGCAGCATTTAATCTAGTAATTCACAATCTTCTAAAGTCTCTTTTTCTATTTTTTCTATCTCTATAGGCATATTGATCTGCTTTAAATACTGATTGTTGAGCAACTTTATATCCTGCATGTCTATGGCCTCAGTAACCAGAAGCTCTTGCTAATACCTTTTTCCTTCTATTTCTAGTACTTACACTATTAATCGCTCGCATGATTTAACTATCTCTTTCCTTGAAGTAAATGAGCAGTTATTTTGTATTGTGCGTCATTAAACAATGCACTTTTTCTTAGTTGTCTTTTTCTTTTTGTAGTTTTTGCTGAAGCGCAGTGAGATCTATGAGATCTTTTTCTCTTTATAGCCCCAGATCCTAAAACAACCACTCTTTTTGAAAGAGATTTCTTAGTTTTATGTTTAATCTTCTTAAGTTTGGACACAAGATTTTAAAGACAATCCTATCCTATTTTATTTTCTGAAGAACTTACCATTTTAAGTAATTGGGTGATTTGTTAAACAACTATTTTCTCGTAGTTGTTTAATTACAACCTTGAAAATGTTCAGCCTTCTTTATTTGTCCCGCAACCAGAACCTTTAAGAAGAAAAGAAAAAACTAACTCTAATCCTCTTAGAGCTTTTTCAAAACTCTATCAACTAAATAAGAAGTATTTCCTCAATATTTGGGGAATACTTTTCTTAATAACCGTATTTCTAAATCTTTATTTCTTGCAGCCTATAGATTGAAATAAGTTTCATTCTGTATTTTTCCAGAATAAACAAAAAGGGAATTCAGCCCTTACAGGAGTAATAGTATTTGGTTCACTCTTCTTTCTTATTAATGACCTATTCTTGGCTAAATGAGCTTTTTCTATCTATATTCCCAAAAACAAAAGATTAAAGGAAAAGATTTCAAAGATAGAGTGGCTCAAACTTCTCTCCGTTACTTTCTTTATTAGATCCATTACTCCTTTCTCAATAGGCTCAGAACCTTACATTATTTTCTGACTAAAAAAAAGAGGAGTTTCCTTAAGACAATCTTCTGCAATAGTCTCTAGCCTAACTATTAGTTGGTTTTTGGCTCAAGGGATAATAACTTGACCTTCCTTTATCGCCCTTCAAATGAATCACAATTTAGTCTCACCTACAAGAGTAGACTCTAAATATTCTTGAGCAATTGTTATTGGTCTTATTGTGGATGTTGTATCTACCTTATTTGTATTTACTATTAGTTACTGTCAGTGAGTTCACTATGCCTTTGGGTTAATAAAGCTGAAGTTAAATTACTTCTTCAAGTTCAAGAATGTAGTAGTACTCTCTAAAGCAGAACTGAAGCACAAATATCTGGATAATAAAAGCTTTCAAAGAGACTTTAAGAGAGTCTTCTTTAATGTAACTACTATTAGAGCTTTACTGGTATTTACAGCCCAGAACCTACTCAATTATGCTTTGTATGCATTGTTAGCTATTGTCATAATAGATGATCAGAATTTCATCAATAGCTTTCACATTATTAATATCTCTACAACTTCTAATAATTTCTTACCTACCCCAGGTTCAGAGGGTTCAATTCAATTCACCATTGAAAAAATGAATTCATTGGTAAGTCCAGAGGTTAATGGTGTGACTGCAAAGACATCAAATAGTGATAATAGTAATTCACTGAAGGGTGTGATCTTTCTTTGAAGATGGTTTCAAAAATATAAACCTTTCTTGTGTAGTGTGGCCTTCCTAGTTGTTTATTTTGTAGTAGTTAAATGTAGACTTGCCATCTTTAACAAGAGACTTAAAGAGATAAATCGTTACAAGAATATTTCTCCAGAACTAGCCTCTTGATATACTGTCAACGCCCCTTTAACTCTGCCTTAGAAATACCTATCTGTTCACATATTTCTTGATTACTCAATTCATTTGCTTTTAGTTTTCAAATAGCAGAATAGAGTCTATTTTTAGTCTCTAGGAATTGACTTATTTCTTCTGATTTTTGTTTTATTTCTAAGTCAATACAAATATCAAGAGAGTTTTTGATTCTCTTCTTATTGTGTTCTAGGTATCATTTCTTTTCTATTTTGGGAATACATTGTCAGTTAAAGGTGTTCTTTATCTCATTTAGAGTTTCAAATCTAATGAGTTGATATAGATAGTTCTTGAAAGATAAAACTCCTGTAGTGCTTTCTAGATCGTAATTATTAACTGCTTTCCAAAAAGCTAAGAAGACAAAGCTCTCTACTTCATCTAAATACCAATTAATTAAGTTGGAATAGATTCTGTTATTAAGAAAAGTAGTAGCATACTTGCAAGAGTTTTTAAAGAATTTATCTAGTAGTAGATTAAATGCTTCTTGATCTTGATGCTTTTGAACTTTTTCTATGCAAGCTCTAACTAGTTGTGTTTCAGAAAGCATTGCCTTCTTCGTTAATGTATAGAGGCATTATATGTGCAAAATGAGCATTTTTTGTCTTGAAAAAGTCCATAAAAAGTCTTAAATTATTCCGTAATTTTTCTTAGTTTTTGCAAAAACTCAATGATCTCTGGTTTACAACTCTGAGAATTTAAGAGAAAAACTTCTCTAATAATTCCACATCTACAGTTTTTTTGGAAGTCAATAAAGATCTCTTCCATCTTTTCAATAAATATGTTGAGTGGGGATTTTTGTTCCATTGACTGTAGATTAATAGTGGTTCTTATCTTTTCTGAGTCATCCAAATGTTTCTCTCAGAATAAATCTATTTGTTCAATCATGATTTCCTTCAATAAGCCATTGAGGTCAATGTTTACTAACTTAGCTCTTTTTAGATCCCAAAAGTAAAAGAAAACCTTTTTAAGAAGTTCTTCTTGTTCTGCAGGTTTCTTGTTTTTGAAGTCAGATTCAACAAATAAGTTTTCAATCTCAAAGAAATAGGTGTTTAGGATATAGGCAAGATCTGCTGGCCTATTGGATTTTTCTTGTAATTGACTCAGGAAATCAGTCATTCAACTATTAATTTGTCTTTCAATCATGTTGAGAAAGACTTTTTCATTTTCTTCACCAAAGAGAATGAATTTTCTTTGGTTGTAGATAATGTCTTGTTGAATAGAAAGTACCTCACTGTATTCAATCAAGTTCTTTCTATTGTCAAAAGAAGAATATTGAATTCTTTTTTGCAGAGAGTTAATAGTTCTAGATAGGAAAGAGCTTTCAAAGTGTTCTTCCTTGATTTTTTTCGAGAGTTTCTCAAATTTGTCGGCACCAAACCTCTTAAATATAGTGTCTTCCAGAGAGATGAAGAAGACAGTTTTTCCTGGGTCTCCTTGTCTTCCTGATCTCCCTCTTAGTTGGTCATCTACTCTTTTAGATTCATTCTTCTCACAGGCAATAACATAGAGCCCTCCTAGCTCAACAACTTCAGGAGAGATCTTGATATCAACTCCTCTACCTGCAATATTGGTTGCAATAGTAACTGCATATTTCTGTCCTGCTCTTGCAATAATTTCTGCCTCCTTGTAGTGATTTCTTGCATTGAGGATCTCACAAGGAATCCCTTCTTTGAGTAGTAAAGAGTAGATATATTCAGATTCATCAACTGAGCTAGTTCCAACTAATAGAGGCTGGCCCTTAAGATAGTGGTGTTTGATTTCAGAGATAATTGCCTTAGTTTTAGCAACTTTGTCTCTAAAGATCATGTCAGGCAAGTCAACTCTCCTAGTTTTTCTGTAGGTAGGGAGCTGAACCACAATCATGTTGTAGGTTTCAGAGAACTCTTTAGCCTCAGCAAATCCTGTACCAGATAAAGCAGCTATTTTTTTGTATTTACGGAAGAAGGTTTGATAGGTAATCTTGGCCGAGACCTTGCTTTCATGTTCAATATCTAGATATTCTTTAGCTTGTAAGGCTTGTTGCAACCCATAGCTATAGCTTCTATCAGACAGTATTCTTCCTGTTCATTGGTCAATTAACTTAATACTGTCTTCGTGAACAATGTATTCTCTACCATTCTGTAGCACAAAGTTTGCGCAAAGGGAATTATGTATCTTATTGATAATGATTGAGTTTTCCAGAGAGTAAAGACTCTCTAATTGGAGAGAATGCTCTAGTTTCCTAATCCCTCTGCTGTTTAATATGACTGTTTTGCTCTCTCAGTCAATTTTGTAGTCCAGCTCATCAAGTTGTTTAACAGCTATATCTATCTCTACATATTCCCTATGGTCACTTCTAACAGGCTTGGAGATGATAAGAGGGGTTCCAGCCTCATCGATTAAGACAGAATCTCCTTCATCTATGATGGCATAGTTAAGCTCAGGAAGAACTATCTCACTAGGATTCTTGGCCATATTATCCCTTAGATAGTCAAAAACCAACTCTGAGTTAGTTGTATAGGTGACATCACACTTAAACATTTCTCTTTTAAGGTATTTAGTGAGAGTAGTGCTATTGAAGCCTACTGAGAGACCTAGAAAATTAAGAGTTTTTCTGCAGAACTCTGCATCTCTCTTAACTAGATACTCATTAACAGTTACTATATGTAGTCCTTTTTTGGTTAGAGCCAGCAAGTAAGCAGCTAAGACAATAACTAGAGTTTTTCCTTCTCCAGTCTTCATCTCCGCAAAGTTACCTTCATAAATTATTAGTGCCCCTAATAATTGAGTTCTAAATGCGAATAAGTTATGGGTTCTATAGGCCGCCTCTCTAACTACAGCCAAAGCTTCAGGTACTAGATCTGAGAGAGATTCTCCTAACTCTAGTCTTCTAAGAAAATACCTAGTTTTTAGCTTTAGTTGCTCATCCTCAAGACTTCTTAGTTCAGCAGAAAATCCTTCTATTTGTAGTACTGTGGCATTTAATCTAGAGAGAATAGATTCTGAGGGACTTAATAGAGTCTTTATTCCCACTATGTGTTAAAGTCTTGTTAGTTAAATGTGGCCTTATAAGAAAGTTAAAAACCTAGAAAATTAGCTAATTTTATTTTCGTTTAATAGACTGACTCTTTCTTTTACTTAGTTAAGTTAAGAAATAGATCTATTACTTAGTTAGACTGTCTGGATGGAAATTGAATGGTTGTCATACTTCTCTTCCTGAACGGTTTTGTCCTCCATGTTCTTTAAGTGTTCATTGACAAGTTAAAGGTCGTTTTCCACTATTGTGTTCTAGAGGGACACTGGTATTTTGACAAATAGATTCAAGCTTTAATTCTCTGTTAAGTCAACTACTTCAAAATCAAATGGAGGAGTGATCAACCGATATATCTTTTAGAGTAATTTCTTGATTATTTGAGCGCTTTAAGGTAATAGTTGATTTTGTGTTTCATTCTCTTTTACCTTTTAAAGAAACAATCTTTTCTGTAAGGGTTGGGTCTTTAGTTGAATTGTAGTAATAGAAAACAAGATTTGAGTTACTTGTTTTATTTATGCAGGCCAATAAACGTTCTTTGGAGTTGAAATCTAGCACAGAATAACACTTCTTTACTTCTTTTAAGTTCTGTACTGACTCTTGTTCTTGAGTAACGTGAGAGATTTGAGAATTTGTTCCAGAAGCTACTCCAGCATTAGTAACTCTCCCTAAATTACCTTTTGCGTTGTCTTGATTATTTTGCCCCCCCCAGCTAAACAGTGAATTACCAAAAGTTGCTAAAGAAGTTAGACCAATACCTCCAAAAACAGCTAATTTAGCTACTAGGGAATTTATCAATTTATTAAGTCGTTATTTAAAAACCAGAGAATGTTATCTCTGTTTGTTATAGGAAGTTTAATGCTTTATTTTAGGGAATATTCCGATTAAAATCCCTTAAAAGTAGTTATTTAGTACCTTAAGCCTTTTTAGAAATAAACTCTAACTTTAAATGTTTGGACCTAAGTTAATTATTTTATTGGGGGGAATTGTTGCACTAGGGGCAGGGGTTCCTTTGGCTGTACTTTTAGGAGAGGAAAAGATTGCTCTTCATTCAGAGAATTCAATTTATAAAAGATGAGTAAGTCCTAAGGGCCCTGTATTAGATTGTTATGACTGAGAAAGACATTATCAAGTATTCTTAGATTTTTCCGGCGGGGGCACAGGTAAAGAGAGTGATGTCCCTATTTTAAAGATAGCTGTTCTTAGAGATATAAGAGAAGGCAATAGAAGAATTAATACTTCAAAAGAAGGTAAGTGATCTAAATGAAGAATTACTAATCTATCTCCTAAGCATAAAGGAGTATATATGGAAACTCCTCCAGCAGGTCACGACGATTGAGGAGAACGACAGTGAGCTGAACAAGTAACATGCCATTCAACTCAGCTTGAATGAACTAATCCAGAACAAGATAAATGAGTAGATGGCAAGGACATTAAATTATCACTTTCTGGAGAAAACTGCAAGGTAGAGATCGGAAAAGAAGGGAGAAAGGATTGCAATATTGATATGTCTGTGGCAGGAGACACTCTTAGATGAAAAGAAGGGTTTAAACCTCAAGCGCACTTTAGAGCTATTTCTTAGAAGTTAAGTTTTTAGAAACTAGTTAGATTTACTTATTTTTCACAAGAGGAGGCGCAAGAAGAACAACCATTTTGTTGTTGTGTTTTACAACAGCAATCTTGGCTTTGAGAGCTTGTTGTTCCATTATTTTGCTTAATTGCATAGTGATATATGGCTAAACCACCGGGCATTGAGATAGTTATAAGGCCAAAAATCCAATTAAAGTTTCCCATAGTTAATTAAGTAATTAGTTTCTTGAAATCTCTCCCCAAGTAAATCTAATGTTTAGTTAATTATTGAAAAAGATAAGATGTTGCGACTAAGTAGTAAACAAATATCCAAGAGTTGATATTCAAGTTTTAGAACCACCCGTTACATCCACTCCCGTTTTGATTTTGGTCATAACCTCTGTAGCTCACATTAGTTCAAATACTGTTTCTTTTCAACCACTTTCCACATCTATATAGTCTCTTACAGTCGGGATTCCTAGCTCATAAACATATGCTCCGTTTGAGTCAGATGAATCTGATGAAGATGTTTCAGCCCCTTTATTTAGTTGTTCAGTAAATTTTTCTATTTTCTTTGTTAATTTTTCAAATTTCTCAGTTACTTTTGTTGGTTCAGTAAACCACCTCATCAAGATATAGGGAAATACTTCTGGCTTAGCCCTAAACTTTTTGTTTTTTTCCAAGTGAGAACCAAATAGAAATGTTAAGCCTGACAAAGTACTCTTTTTATTGGATTCACCGAAGAGTCCAAAGAATTTAGATCTTCCATCTCCTCCCGCTACAGCAAATGAAAGAGTTTTTCAAATCTTTAGATGAAGATCCTTAAATAACTCTTTATATATTTGTGGTTTTATGAGAGATGAAACCAAAGATTTTATTTGAGCTCATAAAGTTTCTCAACTCTTAAAAAGAGTAGGTAAAGCCACAACACCCATAGTAATGTAAGGTCAGACTGTGGTAGCTGCCTCAGCAACCGCTTTTCCTGCAACTGTAAAAGGATGAAATACTTGGTCTGCTGTAACTGTCTGCACTGCGGAGGCAGAACTACTGCTTGACATACCATCTTGAATTCCTTGTATAGTTTGTTTAATCCACTTAGAAAATGTTTGATTAGTAATTTCAACTTCTGCTACCCCAGCAGTTGCAACAGATCCCAGTAATACTAAACACCCATAACCAATAACACTTTTCCTCCCAAATAGCTGTCCAATATAGTTCAACTTAAAGAGTTTTTAGTGATGAATGCCCCCCCCCGCAAGTACATATTGTTTATTTGTTAATTAATTAACTTTTAATTTGTTGTTTTTCTGTGAACTGGTTTTTTATTGAATTAAAAAAGAAATTGACTCAGTGATAATCAAGACCTTTGTTGATCATTTTTTTGACTTCCATTTTTAATTGTTGAACGAACTTCTAGAGGTCAGAAAACTTCAAAAAGCGTTTCACCCAACTCTTCTGAAGTTTCTAAATATTCTTTTACCGTAGGAATATCTAATTCATAGGGACTTGAACCGCCATTACTTCCATTCAATTTTTCAGAAAGATTTTTGATGGTTGTTGAAAACTTTTCAATCTTTTTAGTAACTTCTTTCGGCTTATCCATTCAACTTAAAAGCAAATAATTAAATACATTAGGTTTAGCCTTAAAGTATTTACTTTTTCCAATTTCTTGTCCTAGTAAAAAACCCAAAACTGAAAAGGTACTTGTCATCTTATCTCCTTTAAATAAACCTATAAATTTATCTCTTTCGCCGTTACCAGATCCAGACAAGAAAAAAGAGGTTATATTTCAAATTTTGGTGTGAATATTGTCAAATATTTTGCTAAATATCTCTCTATCAACTAAGTTAGAAATAAGATTTCAAATACTGCCAAAAACTTCTTTTCAACTTGCTTGAAGAAGTTTTAATGTGCTCGGCAGTTCAGAAAAGAATGGTCAAACTGATTTAGAAATTTTTGCCACTTCCGAGCCAACAAAAGTAAATGGATAAAAAATAGTCTCTGAAGTTACAGGACCACTTTGTTGTTGCTGGGGGAGGGCATTCACCATTCCAGCTTTAATTGTTTCGCTGAAAGATTTAATCCACTTAGAGAATACTTTTCCGTGTATTTCAATTTCAGCCATTCCAGCAGTAGCAATAGTACCTAAAGCAACTATACAACCATAAGCTATTCTGCTACGTTGCAAAGCATTAAGTCTGAGATAAAACACAGAAAGTGTTTTACCCTATTGATGCCCCCCCCAGCGCAAGCACTCATTATTGAACTTGAATATGGCAATTTAGTGAAAAGATTCACTATATTAAAAAAACCAATTAATTTCACGGGAGAATTTCAAGGACACTATTAGTTGTTTTACTAACTAATGAAAACCAGTTACTGTTTTTGTTTCTTGATTTTATTGGCGTAAAAAGATAATGCTGTAACTTGTCTTTTGTTTGTTACTTATTCAAATTTTCTAATTTCGGAGAATGTGTTTGATTAGAGCAAGTTAATATTTTTTCTTTACTTTCTTTCTTTTGTCAATTTACTTTACATTCTTTTAATAAGTCTTTATTGGTTAAGAAATTCAATTTAGAACTCTTGATTTCGATTTTTTGGTCGTTTAGAGTTATTAATTCCAAGCGCCCCTCATTAACCTTGATTTCTTTAATCTTTTGTGGCAATTGTTCATTATCTCCTTTCTTATAAAAGTAGAAACTAGTATCGGAAGAATTACTAGTTACTGGACAAGTTAATAATTGCTTATCATCTCTTTCCTTAACTAAAACTAAGCAGTTCCTTTTAAAGTCTTCTAGACTTTTTAGTCCAACTCCTTCCTTATTTTTGTATATAGAAATTAATGGATAAGCTATAACAATTCCAGCCACAGGAACAAGACCCATTACTGAAATTATTTTTCAAGGAGCTAAAGACATATAAAAAATTGACTACTTGATTATAAGACTGTCCCAAAAATAATCCAAAATAAAATCTAAGAACTCATAAATCACTATTTAGATAGTGATATCACTTCCTATACAAAAACTTGTAGTCAATTGTTACTGGAGGTGGATTTGTTGCCGGCACAACTACCCTAGCTCTTAAATGAGATTTCTTTTTCGGCCCTAAATACCCAACCCTAACTAAATTATTTAAAGCTACTGTAGGGGACGCAGAGTCTCAAGAAGAAAGTTGTGTAAGTGCTAAATTAGGAGCTACAGCTAGAAAGAAACATTTAAAGCTCTGAATTTGTTCATTCCCCGACTTCCCCAAAACACCTGTGTTTTATTTTTTTGATAACGGAAGAAATCAAGAAAGGGGATCAGAGCCACAACCTCCTTTTCTTGGCAAGAAAGTTTCAAGCATTAAGTTAATGAAAAATGAAACAAGTACCGCTAATTGATTTGGGAATTATGACCTATGAGTTTATTATTCCAAAGATCAAAAGGATTATTCTCATGCGAGATTAGATATTCAGGATGAAGCGGGAAAACAAAAAGGAAGAAAAGGACAAAGACATAATTTAGATGAACAGCAATCTTCTTTGCATTTCTTTAGTCAATTGGTTACAAAACAGATCACCAAGTTAATTCCTGAGAAATGCAAGTTAGAACTAACTAATGAAAAAGAAGAAAAGAAATTTTATTCTGTAAGATACGAACAACAAATATTAACTATCAGAGATAAAGCAAGATCTTCCGAAAATAGATAAATAGCAAAGCAAAGTTATATAAAGAGTTAGACCAAATAATAAGTAATAATTAATTTCTTTAAAAAAATACTTTGGCTATTGAAACTTGATTAATTTATGTGTACTTTACTTTATTTGGAATTTCCTTCAAATAATAGATAAATTGACTCTTGTGAACCCTTCGGCTCAAGAATTTTAACAATCATTACTGATTTTCCTTTATCGGTGGTAACTGGCTCTCCTCATTCTCCAGTAATAGGTGTTTCCATCCTATTGCCATTGAAAATAGTTTGATAATCTCCCGAACCCAATGTTTTAGTTTCTGTTGTTACGTCAAATCTATCTCCAGCCCTAAGAGATCAGCTATTTAAAAGTAAATCATCAGAAAATATTCCTGTTCAGTTAGAAATTTTGACACTGGTTTCTGTATTAGTATTTTGGCAATATATAGCAGTGTAATCATCTGAAAGCTTGTCAAATTTTCAAAGCACATCAGTTATTTCATCAGAATCATCAAGAACAACACAATTTCCTTGTTCTCTTGATTTAGCCCTTTGTTTTTGAATCTCACTGGCCTCTCTATCTCCAGTCCTAATTGATTGGCCAACAGAATTTGAAGGAGAAGGAGAAGTAGAAGCGGAAGATGATACTACAGCTTGACCTTCTTTAATACCAGTGTTATTTGAACTAACTTGTAAGGCCTTAATTGCTAAAGGAATGCCCCCCCCTAGGCCAATTCCAGCCCCACAAATTAAAGAAATAAGCTTAATGTAAGCAGACAAGTTAAAGAAGTTTAACTATGTCGAAGTAAAAAGAACTTTAACACTTAGTAATTTTTTGACTATTTATTAAATAACTTAAGAATTTAACTATTAAACCCTAAAGATTAACTATTCCTTCTTGAAACTTTCTTTGATAGAACCAACCGCATCAGCATTTCTGTGTTTGTAGAGGGTGTCAAATCCGTAACCAACCACCCAAACATTTGGTAACATACTTCCTAAGAAATCAATCTTCCCATAAACATTCTTTGGATTAGGCTTTGCAAATAGCATACATATTTTAAAATCAACAGCTTTAGTTTTAGCTCTAGCTTGTTCTAAGAATTTTTGAACAGTGATACCTTGATCAATGATGTCATCAAAAATAATAACTCTGTTACCATCATACTTAGAATTATCAAATTTAATATCTATACTCTTTGAAGAATCAACGCTAGTTGAAGCGCCATAAAATGAAAGTTTGTCAGTTAACAGATAAAGAGGAAAGTTCAATAGTGGCAAAATCTTACCTAAGAAGATAATTGCCCCTTCAGTGAAACCTACACAGCAAACGGGTTTTGTTGAATCTCTGTATTCATTGTTAAGTTCTTGAGAAAGTCTGTAAATCATACTGTCAACTTCTGCACCTTCAAAGAAGATTTCATCGAAAACTTCTCTCTTTCTTTCTCCATCGAAGATTCTTTTCATTAGAGGAACAATAAAGATCCCAATTCTCTTCTTATCTGAATCTGAAATTCCAACTTGAATAGCATCAGGGAATATTTCCAAGCTTTGAATAACTTTTCGTACACCGGCAAACGCATTATGCATTTGAGTAAACAAGCCTGTGTAAGTATCTAGATCAATTGAAAATTGTGCAATATTGTAAGAAATTGTCGCATCAGCAGAACCTTCTGCTTCAGTCATTAAAGCATTGTCAGCTTTTGCTTGTTGTTTTGCAATCATACTTCTTAAGTATCTAATAACTCCTTTTGAAAGACTAGCAAGCTCCTTTGCATTTTCGGCAAATCAATTTTGATTCGAAGAAGAAAAGGAAGGCACATCAAACAATTCAAGCTGTTGGGCCATAAATGAAAGCTGTTCGACTGAAAAACCCTCATTCACATTATCTAAATCACTTGCATCTGCTACAGTTTCTACATATCTTCTAGAAATCACAAGATCATCTAAAACCTTTTTGATATTGCTATAGAACTTTGCAAACTGATAACCAACAGTAGTTAATTTTCCATTATCTAACTTTTGTACAACATTCTGATGTTTTAAAGCAAGATCTCTAAAAGTATCTCTATATTTGTAGTATTGTCTTAAAGTCACTCCGTTATTGTCTTTGATAAGCAAAGCACAAACAATTCTCATAAATGGTTTTTGAGGAATTTGTGCGAGCAAATCATTTGTTTTTGCCGGCAAAGCACGAGCACAGTGAGTTCTAAAAGTATCTCAGGAAGGTTGAGGGGCGCCAGTAACTAAGGAGTCAAGAATTTTAAGTGATGTATTGAGAGTTTCTAGGTCAATCGTTTTTTGTTCTCCGTGCCAGAGAAGATGAGCTTTAATTACTTGAATCCAATGCTTGTCAATGATTCCAATCGCTAGAGGAGCTGTGAAACTAGGCATTTTGTTTTGCCGTTTGTTTCTTTAGTGACTTAGATTCTAAATAATTTATCAAAATTTTGAATTTTGTTTTGAAATAAAAACTCAATTGTTACAACTTGAATCCATTAATATATTTCTGGAGTTTGTTTATGGAAATGAATAAGTATTACTGATTGGTATTAACCACTAATTAATAAGTTTTGGTCTCTAACATTTACTAAAGGAGTAGAGTAACTATTTAATTAATAATTTATTTATGTCGTTTTTTAAAGACAAAATAGCAAAAGCAGAAACATCATCGTCTTTTGATGATGTATTGATAAAGCCTGCTTATTCAGCTATTCTTCCTGCGAATGTTGATCTAACCCTTAAGTTAAATGACAAGTTAAGTCTTTCTGTGCCTATATTTTCAGCAGCTATGGATACCATCACTGGTTACAGCATGGCACAAGCAATAACAGCATATGGGGGCTGTGGACCATTACATAAAAATGTTGAAGCTATTGAAAACATTGAAAACCTTAAGAAGCTAAAAGAAGAGTTTGGAGACAGTAAGCCTCTTTGTGTTTCTGTGGGTGTAAATAACACTCAAGAAGAAATTACAAATATGGTTGGCGCAGGAGCCAATGTAATAGTTGTAGATTGCGCACATGCACACTCAAAGAGTGTTGGTGATTTAGTTAAGTGAATTTCTACTTCTTTTCCAGATGTTTACTTAATTGCTGGAAATATAGTTACTGCTGAAGCGGCTCAATTCTTAGTAGAGAGGGGAGCAAATGCAGTAAAGGTAGGAATTGGTTGTGGTTCTATCTGCACTACCAGAATAGTTACTGGAATAGGGAGAGGACAAATAGATGCAGTAGCGGAGGTCGCTGACTACTGCAAGGATAAAGGAGTATTAGTTATTGCTGACGGAGGCATTAGAACTACAGGAGAAATAGTTAAGGCAATAGCATGTGGGGCTGATGCAGTTATGTTAGGAAATATTATTGCAGGTACTGATGAGTGTCCTGGGGATATTGTTGAAATTGAAGGAATTAAATACAAGTACTACAGAGGAATGGGAAGCTATGGAGTTATGAGGGGGAATAATGAAGGAAGATACAACAGACATTTACTTGCTACTTGCAAGAGAGTGGCAGAAGGCATTGAGAGTTATGTCAAGGTTAAAGGACCAGTAAAGGAAATACTTAACTCTATTGAGTGGGGAATTAAAGCTTCTTTCGGTTATTTTGGAGCAACTAACTTGAAAGAAGCTAAGGAGAAAGCAGTCTTTACTAGAATTACTTCTTCAACATTAAGTAGAAGTAATTACCATAGCATTGATAAGTTAATTGGTTAATTAGATAGATTAAAAGAGATAACCATTAGACATATTTTCATATCTTTAAATAGGTCGTTTTTAGTTAGTTGTTAGCTTTCATTTCACGTATATAAAATTCAGAGAAATTTAAAATAAGTAACAACAAGATTTTTAAAAGCTTCCATGAGTGATTGTCAAGCAGGATTTAAGAGTTTGGGAGTAGAGGAAATGAATTCTATTAATTGATTAGAAAGAATTAATAAGTCTATAGAAACTGGAGAGTTTTCCAAGTTAAGAGATGTTGTTAAGTTATTTAAAGAGTTAAAGTCTGAAGGAAAAGTTAACTTACATGTTTTTATTCTTGCTTCTAGAGGAGGGGTTGATTCTTATTTAGATCATTTGTATGCTTTTTTAAAAGTTACAAAGGATTACGGAGTCAAAGCTTTTGTTCATTTATTTAGTGATGGCCAAGATGTACCACCCAAGCAATTTTTAAATGATCTTTCAGAGATAGAACAGCAGATAAAGGAAAATAATTCTGTATTAGCTTCTATTTCCGGAAGACATTATGCAATGGATAGAAGTAAAAACTGGAATAAAACAGAAAGAGTATTAAAGGCTTTTGTAAAGCAAGCAGATACTACTGTGTTTAAATCAGCAACAGAATATGTAAAAAATCAATATGAGAGTGTTTCAGATGAAAACATAGTTCCTGCAATCTCTGAGGAATATGCAACTACTTCTGGGTTAGTGGAAAGAGATTTTCTTGTAAACCTTAACTTCCGGTACTATGGAACTAGACAACTATGTCACTTATTAGTTGGCTCTGGAGAGTTATATGAACATAGTTCTAAATTGACACCAGATAATTTAAGTTTGTATGCTATGACAGATGATCCAAGAATGTTCTTGTCAGGAGTTTTCTTTAGATAGTTTTTTTAGAGTAACAATATTAATAAATAGATAAAAGTTAACTGACTTTGTTAATTTTTTTAATCTCGGAAATTCTTCTTTAGTTGAATATTTATATCTCAAAATTTGTTTTTCTTTGATATATATTTGAGCTTAAAGTTTTCAAACAATAAAAAGATAGATGTGATTAGGTAATTTACTAGGATAGGTGATTTTTAAGGAGTTTCTTTTTGGTTAGAAGTTAAGAGCAGGTTAGTTAAATTAATTGATTTATTACTTAGTTCTTTGTATTAGTTAAGTACATAGTCATTTTTAGTTAGATTTAGGGTCATATGATGGCCATCAGTTCAATCCCTGGCCCATCCATTTGATCAATTATCCGAACGACATCGGATTCTAATTCTTCAATTCTCACCTCATTCATAGCCATTTCAGTTGTACTTGCATTGATTCCCCCAAAAAGACCCTTTTTCACCCCACTTCTTTCCAGTTTCTCTATCTTTAATTAACTCTATATACGTAGGTCCCGCCTTCTTTATGTCTTTCGCCAAGTCTCAGTGAAGTGCTTTTTCCCTGTTTTGTAATTGATATCCTCCTTTTTCTAGTCGTTCAACCAAATAATATTGATTCCGCTTACCATCTTGTCATAACTTATGTTTATTAGTTAACTGTGTATCTCCGAACCAAAGTGTTACGCCCTCTCATTGATTTTGTCCAGTCACCGTAAATTGTTTTTTAATAGGCTTTTCGACTCTCAAATATAGCTCTGTTCCATTAGATCCTTTACCTAATATAAATCTTAGATTTTTTGCTGTGTCACCCCCGGAGGTTTTAACTGTTCTTTCTCCTGATGAGGATGCGAAGAAAGCGCATCCGATGCAACTTAGAACGAAAGGGGTAACAAGACCCTTTCAAGGAAGGGCTGGTATCCT
>NZ_QKVO01000020.1 GCF_003265155.1 Mycoplasma wenyonii
GAAGATAATCCTATGCCAACGCCCCCCCCGTGATGACAGTTGTAGTAAGTCCTGCATAAATTAACTTAGTTAAAAAAGTCATAAAAAATTAACTAATCGTAGCTAAAACCAGTAACGCTTAATCTTCTCTTAACAAGAGATAAATTTGCTTATTATCTTGCAACTTAACAACAGCTCCGTCACTTTCGTCATAATCTCAAGTTCCATTTATTGAAGAACTAGAAAATTGATCGCTGGAAAAAGTGATTCCGAAACCTTTCGCGGACTCTTGTTCCCCATCCATATCTGTTTCTATCTTTAAATCAAATTTCTTACCTACAGTGAGTTTGTTTTGATTCTTGAATAGATTTTTAGGGAATAATACTTTTATTGGATCTGGGAAAGTGTCTACTCCTGAGACTCCACAAGATAATGAAAAGTAACTTCCTAGGCTTGAACTAAATGATTCTGGAACTTGATTCAAACTATCGACAATTTCACAATTTCCTGCTTGTTCTTCTTCATTTAATAGAAGATAAATCTTTTGTGTAAGTGTTGGATCGGCAACTGAAATAACTGCTCAAGAACTATCTTCTGTTGAATAGTTTCATGTTGCAGTCATATCTGTTGTTGAAAATTGAGGACTTGAAATAGTAATTTTGAAATCTTCTTCGTCGCTTGTGTTTTCAGAAATACTGGTTAATTCTTCTTCTTTATCTCTTATCTTGATAATCAACTCTTGCCCTTCATTAAGTTGCTCTCCTGTTTTGAAGATAGTTCTAGGAAATAATCCCTTTCAGTCGAATGGGAAAGGATTTAAATCTCTGTCTGAACAAGAAATTGTTACATAATCCTGTGTTTCTGCTCGAAAAGACTCAGGAATATCACTTAAATGCTTGGTGATTTGACAATTTTCTTCTTTAACTGGCGCTTTTTGTTCTTCAATCTTTTGTAATTCTTGAATTGGTTTTTCTGTTTGAGAAGTTGTGGAAAGTGATGAAGTTAAATCTTTTGTGTCTGCAGGGACTGAGGAGGATAGGGTTTCAGTTCTTCTTTCTGTAACTTGATGAGAAACCTTATTAGTTAATGTAGTGGCAGATGTTGATACTACAATTTGACTGCCTTGTATGGACTTTACAAGTGCTGTGCCCCCCCCTCCGATAACTACTGCAGTTAAAGCGAAATGAGCTAAACCGGGAAATAAAAAGAAAGACATGAGAGTATTAATTAAACTATTACTCTTCTTAAAAGAATTACTAAAGTTTTGTTTACAACCCTAAAGATTTTAAAGATCTTGGATTAAATAAAAATCACTTTTCTCTAAAAACTTAATAAATTGTTACGGACTTAGCGATCGCGAGAATCAAACATGAAATAAATTAGTTCTGTAATTTTAGGGTCGATTATTCTTACAAAATATGAAGTCAAATCTTTGGATTTGATCTCATTGTCATAATCTCATCTTCCAGTTATTTGATGATCTAAGGAAGAAAAAGAATCACTTTTAAACACAGTTTCAAAAATCTCTCCTACTTCCTGTTCTTTGGTTTCAGACTCAATATTTAACCTAAGTCCTTCAGAAAACTGGTCAACATTTTTTTTAAATAAATTTTTTGGAAACAGCGCTAATCATTTTCTCGGAAGAATTAAATCATCATTTTTAATAATTCCCCGAGTTTCACAACCTAACGCAACATGTGAAGATCTTCAGGGAAAAAGAAACTCTCCAATAACTTTTTTAAGATCGCTAACTACTTGACAGTTACCTTCTCCATTGGTTAGCTGCAATTGTGATTCAGGAGAAGATTGAAATGAAAAGTTTCCAAATGAAATTATTTTTGAAGGTAACAATAACAAAGTAACTCCGAGAGTAACACCTCCTACACTAGCTGCAAAAAGTACTGGATGACTTGTATAGGTAAGAAGGGACACAAAAAACTACTGATTGACCAACAAATATTTTAAACGGGCTAATTAGATTGGCTAATAATAAATAGATCTAGTAAAAATTAAAAACTGTTTATCAATGTATTTGTTTCAAGAAGGTACACATTTGAATGGCTTTTTCTTCCTCTTCTTTTAACCTATTAAATCTGTAAAGTTCTCACTCTATCGCTTTTTGACTATTAAATGCAGGTCTACATTCCCTATTGAACTTAGCTATTTTGGTTTTAGAGTGAACAAAGAATTTACAACTTCTCAACTCTTCTTGTAAAACCATTCCCTTTGCAATTGATTCAGGAATATCTTTTAGCAAATGTTCAAGATAAAAAAATAACAAGCAATAGCCATAAGGAATACCTATTTCTGGCTTTGGCTTAATAGGAATAAATCTAGGGCTACTAGCATAACCTTCACAACCTATATAAAGCTTTAAATAATGCTTTTGCTTTGTATCCATATAAATCTTTTGAGATAGTAGTAGTCTGTCCGCAACACAAGGACTATTGTTACAATACGCACAATGTTTCGTATTAATCTCGTTTGTTTCTGCGGCAATAAATTTACTGTCAATAAATGTAAGGCAATAGAATCTTTGTTCTGAGTCAAACTTCTCTTCTGTCTGAACTATCTCAAACAAATCATCAAAACTCTTTTCTACTTGCCCGCCCGCACCAGTTCTTAACATTTCAAACTTTTTCCCAATCCATTCTTCTATTTTTTGATTAGCTAACGTTCTGTCTTTAAGTAAGGTATTTAAAGCTCTTAATTTGTTAATCATTTTTTCTTGGATTAACTAGTTTAGGAAAGTTTATCTTAAAAACTAATCCTTAGAGAGTTAAATGATAAAGTTTCGTCTCAATTTAGATGGAATTATGTTTCTTGTTTACAAATAACTTTTAGAGTTAACTTTTATCCAGAAATTCAATAAATTATGTTTGATTTATCAGAATCTTTTGCGATTGTCACAGGAGTAACGGATTCTGGTTTTTTAGTTTTTTTAATGTGTCCCCTCATGTTCCTGTAAATGAAGACTTAAGTCTGCCTCCCTTAAAAGTAGTTCGCGTTTCCGATCCTTCTGTTTTAGTGTCAGTTCTTATGTTTAGTTTTTGACCTACAGAAAATGATTCACTATTCGAAAATAGTGCTTCTGGGAATAATCCAGTCCAGTTGTGAGGTAATGAACCGGCTCCTGTTCCATCATTAGTATTTTCACAAGACATTTCAATATAAATCTCTCCTCTCTTTTGATCAAGAAGAAAATCTTCATAATCTTTCTTTAGATCTTCTATTTCACAACTTCCTCTTTGAACAGATGTATTTTGAACATTAGGCAATTGTCTCTTAACTTTAAGTTGTTCAGTGGCGGTTGTTTTAGGTGTAGTCGCTAAAGGAACATTCTTAGAAACTTGAGAACCAGATGTACCTCAATAACCTTCTTTTCAAAGAATTAAAGGAACACCGACACAACCTCCAACTGTAAGAACAAATGAAAAAACTTTAGGACTGACTGCCATAATTTAAGAAACTATTTGAAGTCTATTCATTCTTTTATTATGCAGGAATCTGAGCTAGCAATAAAAATTCCATTACTCGTAAATCTCCCTAACTAGTTTACTCACAATCTATGTTCTTTGAGTCCCTGTAACAATTGAATTGCTCAATGTTTTAGTCAATTTTCCTTCTTTACAGGATATAGTTAAAGCTCAATTGGCATTTGAAGAATCTTGAACTTTAATAATCGCGAGTTAATTTATTTTCCGACTCACTTCCTTCATCCAAAAAAAGTTACTAGTGTGAATAAAAATCCAAACACCACTGTCCATCATGCTCATCTACTTAAAAAGTTAATTAGTAAAAAGACTGCAAGTAGAAAAAGTGCAACCAGAATTGTATGAACTTGAACTTTTGTTTTGACACTTGGGTCTTCTAGGTGTCTAAAAGTTTCAGAAGCAGAAAGATTGATCTCTCTTGTTTTGTCGATACTATACGTGCGGGTCCTTTTCAAAGCCCTCACGGGCTGAGCGACTGATGTGTAATATCTTTGCTTTTGAGAAATTGATTCTTCTCGGAATATTTGTTTAAGCACTCAAGAGCGTTTAAAGAGCTCTCTAATTTGCTCATCAAGCCAAACGAGATATATGTAATTATGCTCTCTTGCTTTTTTGTCTTCCATATTTACCTTTAATAACTCTTTTCTTTTTAAGCAATAAAACCTTTGAAAATTAAGAGCTATAAATAACTGAAAGTTGTTAAAGATACTTAAAGGCTTACACCTTAATCTATCTTCCTCATAATTTCTTAACTGCTCTAAGGCCTCATTTGCACTTATTGTCGCTTTCTTAAGTTCTATACAGACCAATGGAATTCCATTAATGAGTAATACTAGGTCATAAACATGAGTGAATTCTCTTTTTCGCTCTTTGACTTGTGACGCTAATCAAAACCTGTTATTATCAATGTTTTCTAAGTCAATTAAGGGGATTTTTAATGGTTTAGCGGTTCTATAGCGCGAAATATCAAGTTCAATAGGTTTACTTAAATCACGATCTCTAACAGAATTTAGCTCTTGTAGGAGATAGATTTTTTCTTTCTTAGTGAATTCAAACGAATCTGAAAGATTATTGTGTTTTATACAAAGTCTTCGTAGTTGTTTTAAAAGACAACTTGAAAGTCTTTCCTCGCTAGTTTGTCCTTTCTCATTTTTAAGGTCACTACGGAAAACTCAACCAATTTCTCCGAGTCTCCTAATAAATCATTTCTCTCAATCAGCTTCACTTCTTTGTCTTTCACTTTTAGTTCGAGAATTAACAGTTTCTTTTTCTCTCCAAAACGTCTCTGAGCCTTGACTCCTGCCCATAAAGTTTCTTGAGTAATAACTCTATTAATTATTAAGAAGGCCTTTAAGTCTTTTTTTTATATAGATATATATAGTTAAATTCTTTATAGGCGGGGCTTCCTATGCTTGCCCGCGCGGGAGAGGAATAGACAGAAAAGGGAGGGGCGAAAGTCACATATTTTTACTGGGCACAAAAACTAAAAACTAATTAAGGGGACTTAAGACAAAAAATCAACTGTCAATAATATGGTTGCTTTAAAGTGAGGGGTTATTTCCGTTACATCTCTTTCTGGGATTGCACTTGGTACATATAAGTTATCTAATTGAGCACAACCCACAGATTTAATTCAACAGGCAAGAGGGGTATTGCCCCCCCCTCAAGAAAAATCAGTTCCTTTAGGTTCCCAGATATCTAATCTCTCATCTGAATTAGTAACTCAAGATCAAGCAAATGACTCAAATTTAAGCCCTGAAGAGAAAGAGCGAAGAAGAATTAAGAAAGAAGCTGATTCAGCTTTCTCAAAACTAGATGATTACACATTTAAGCTCTTTTCTTCCTGTAATGTAGGAACGGGCTGAATATTGGACTATGTGCTTCCAAAAGAAAAAGGAAAGTATCCCCTTATTTGATACATTGCTACCAATGCTCATGTAGTAAATCACTGACTATTTGACAACTCTAATCCTTATAGTCAAAAATTACCAATAGCTCCCAACAAGTCAAAACATCAATCCTATTACAACTGATATTCCTCTAAATTCCCACTTCACTCTTCTCAGAGCTGTTATTTCAAGAAAACGCAGGGAACATTTGATCTCAACCTTTCAAAGCAGCCTGATGGAGAAGCCTTGAAATCTGATTGAGGAGCTGTTAACTATCTAAAGAAAATGAAACAACCTAAATTATTCTGAGTAGCTGTTGATCTATTTGACATTGACTTAAATATGGGTGTTTTGGATAAGAACTTTAAGGATTTTGCGGTAATGGAAATTGAATTTAATGATGAAGATTCAGCAAGAGAAATAACTAGAGGGTTTGCAGACAAATACACTGTTGAGTCGACTGAAGCAATTAATATATTTGGCAAGCCTTTAGATATTCATAATCTTGAAAGTAATAACCAAAACTTCTATAGTTTGGGGTATCCAAGTAAAGCAAGTAGTAGATTTAGTTATGTAAAAGGATGAGATGAAGAGACTTTATCTGGAGAAAAACTTTCAACAGATCCAAGAAATAGATATCCGATTATTAGTGGAAATAAACTAAAGGGGCATGTCGCTTCTGATTGATATAAGAATCCTGAATGAGCTGGAGAAAACCACCACAACTTTGGTCACTTCTATCTTTTAGAAGGATTTCCGTTGGGCAAAGGGGCTTCCGGATCTATGAGTATAGATGGAAAAGGAAACCTAATAGGTCTAAAGACCAAGGGGGAAGAGGGAGTTCAAGGCAATTACTCTATGATTACTCCCATTAGATCAGAAAAGTTAATAATAGAAGGGAATTTTCGAACTCCAAAATATGACTTGATACTTGGTGCTGAAAAACAAAAAAGCTCTTATAGAGAACAAGTTGAACAACATATTCTTGAAAAAGGTAACAAAACTTGATTGAGTGAAAGAGGTTGAAAGCACGTAAGTTAAGTTAGAGAGGCTATGTTAAAAAGACTTAATCATTAAAGTTAGAAAAATATGGTTTCAAGCGCCATAA
>NZ_QKVO01000021.1 GCF_003265155.1 Mycoplasma wenyonii
GCGCTATAGGAGTTGGTGGAGTGGGCACAGCTTTGTGAACATCGGGTATATTTTCTAGTCCTTATGAATCTAAGTGGTATGGGGAAGTGGCGGGTCTTGGTGGGGCAGATTTAGTCTGTGGGAAGTCAAATGATAAATATGATTGCAAGCTTTCACTGCCTTTCTCTCTAATTAGTTCTTCCTCTGGGGGGGGCATTGATGGTAAGGTAATCAAAGTTTCAAACATATCTGAAATAAAAGATACTACTAGAAATCTATATTTATTCGACAAGGATAAATCTACTCTTTGATACATATTTTCTGGTAGTAGTGGCCCTCTAAGAGACTCTTGAAAAGTTACTATTAAGAATCAAAAACCAGTAGTTCAATTGTGTCGAGAAAAAGGTAATTGTGATTCTTCTGGACAGCCTAAATGTTGTGGCCCTTCATTTTCAGGACAAAAAATAGATGAGGGGGCAAGGATATGAAATTCTTATGAACCAAAACCATCAAGAATAGTTAGTGCCAGAAACCTTACTTGAAGACTCTCATATCTCTAACTGCCAATTAAGTTAACTGATTACCTTCAGAATCAAGTCTTTTTAAGCACATAATCTTCAAAAAGCTGAAAGAAATTTATTAAGTGAGTTATTAAAAATTATTCCTTTTTTGAAATTTCTAATTATTAAAGAATTGAAGCTATCAATAATTTTTGTAATCTCGGATGGATCTCTTAATTCTCTATTTCTTGCTTATTAATTATTCTGCTGACACAAACCACAAAAGTCAAAACAATAATCCAACACTTAAAAAAACTTAGTCGAAATGGAAGAAAGATTTCTTTACTCTAATGTTTGGCCTTTGTTGGCAAAAAAAGATCAAGAAATAATTGATGATTGTTTTAGGCAAGAAATTGAAAAATCAGATCAACTAGCAATTGCTGTAGGATTTTTTTCTTATAACTCTTTGAAAGAATTAGATAGATTAATAACGCAAAAAGATATTAAGAATGTGTGTCTAATTCTGGGAATGTATTGCAACAATGGATTTCCAAAAACACTGTTCCAGCTGGCACTAAGCATTAATGAAAAATGACAAAAGGCGGGAATAGGTGAAATAAGAATTACTCATTCTTTTAAGTACCACGGAAAGCTTTATTGTTTCCTTAAAAATGATCAAATCTTTTCAGCCATAATAGGTTCCCCTAACTTAAGTTTTTTAAAGGCAAAACAAGATCAACTATTCAATCAATATGAAATAGCTCTTTTTACAAACAATACAGATACACTTCAAAAATCCTTAAACCACATCAAGAGCTTAAAGTCAAGTGACGTATCTAAAAATATATCTTCCTTTGGAGGCTTCAATCTACTTTCTGAAGACGAGCTTTACTGAAAAAAGACAAGAAAAGCAACTAAACTAAAATTTCCACAAAACAACTCTTAAAATGCTGACTCTCAAAGAGGTAGAAAGTGCCGAATTCTCACAAACTATTGTTTTTCCTTTAATAGTTCCCTCTTGCCAAGAGATTCTCTATTCCTCTACTCATTTAGATTTATCTAAATCTGCTTTAAACGCTTGCTACAACAAACCATTATTTAATGAAAAAACAGGGAAGGAACAAAGCTGATATGACGTACAGTTGACAGTTGATGGTCAATATGATTTGCCGCCAAAAGAGGAATGATTTTATATAGTGTGTGATGATGGGTTCATATTTAAAGGGAGATTTGCTGGAAAAAAAATTAGAAGATTAAGTACTTTTGAAGACAAAAGAATCATAGGTTTGTGAATAAAGGGAAGACTTGCGGAGTGTGGTTTTGTTCCTAGTTATGACTTTGTCTGTTATGACCGCAGAAGAGATGGAATTATCTATAAAGAAATACTAGAAAGTTATGGTGGAGATAAAGTATTTCTAAAGAAAACTAATAAGACAAAAAAAGATAGAAAAGGTATTGAAAGAGATGTATGGTACATATCTTTTCCTAACGATCTTTAATTTCTAATCCTTTTTTAATTAACTATCGAGTTAGCAATAATTTTTAATTAAGTAAATCTAAGTATCTCTTGCAGGCTTTAAAGTGAGGAATTGTCGCGATCTCTGGTCTTACTGGGGTTTTAGTTGGTACTCAAAAGCTAGTTAATTCAAATGACTTTGAAACTAAATTGGTTGATTCTTCTCAAGTATCTAGCCCAAATAACTTAGAACAGCCGAAACCGTTCAACTTATTTGAACAACAAGGTGCAGAAACAATTGCCCCCCCCTTGTCACCAGAAATTCTAATTAATGAAGAAAATGTCCAATCAAATGTTGAATCAATTGATTCAAAATCGGAAGATAGTGCCATTACTGAGGAACCTGAACAAATTGAATTATCTTCTCCGCAATCCACTTCAGCAAACTTAGTAACTCAAGAAACAACAAGAGATACACAAGAAGCACATTCAACTACTTCAGAACAATTACAACTCTCAGATGATTCAGTGACAACTGAAGTCTCTGAACCTCTTATTGAGACAACTCCACAAGAGCATGAAGAAACTTCTATATCTCAAATATCCAATCTACAAGATGAAATAACTCTTTCTCCTGAAGTCTACACACCTAAACAATTAACAAATGAAGAAATTAAACAACAAGCTGAATTAGTTTTTGAAAAATTAGATGACTATACCTTTAAGCTTTTTTCTCCTTGTAACTCTGGGACAGGTTGAATACTTGACTATCAGTTGCCAGAAAAAGGTAAGAATTATCCTACAACCTGATATATTGCAACAAATGCCCATGTAATTAACAAATGATATTTTGATTTCTCTAACCCTTATAAGCAAGTGCTTCCCGAAACTCTCAGTGATTATTACAAAACCTGACAAAACTATTACACAAGTTATTCCTCTCAGTATTATCCATTAGCAACAGCTGACAGTTGTTACTATAAAGAACACTATGGTGCTTTTGATATAAATCTTGCAAAAGAATCGAGTGGAGAAAATCTGAGGGCTAATTGAGGACTATTCTATCAAGGAAAAATTAAGAGACCTAGATTATTCTGAGCGGCTCTAAATCTATTTGATGAGGATGAAAGTGCAGGAATACAAGAAAACAACTTCAAAGATTTTGCAGTCATAGAGATTGAATTTACTAATGAACAAATTGCAAAGGAAATTACAAAAGGATTTGCGGAAAAATATACAATTGGTTCAAATAATTCCATAAATATATTCGGTCCATCTTTAGATAAAGAAAGATTAGACAAAAGTGAAGAGAATTTTTACAGCTTAGGGTATCCAAAAAGAGTAGATAATAAATTTGGTTCTTCTAGAACTTGGGATGAAAGCCAGCTACTAGGAGACCGCTTGGCAGATGATAGAAAGAGAAAAAATAATAAAGCACTAGGAGAGAGGGTGAGGGGACTCGCTTCTACTCAGTCTTTTGGCAGTACCAGTATTGAATGAAATGGAAAGCAATATGAAAGAATGGGACACTTCTATTTCCTCAGAGGATTTTCATTAGGTAAAGGGGCTTCTGGTTCTATGAGTATAGATGGAGAAGGAAATCTAATAGGACTCAAAACAAAGGGAGAGACAGGAGATAAATCCAGGTTCTCTTTAATTACTCCTATTAGATCTGATGAAATAGAGCTGAATGGAAATTTCAAAACTAGAAAGTATGACTTAATTGTTGGGGCAGAAGGACAAAGAGGATCTTTTAGAGAACAAATAGAGAGATTTGTGATTAGTCGAGGAAAAGAAACATGACTAAGCAAGAAAGGCTGAACATCATAAAAAACTAATTAATTTCTAAGTATTAAGGGTCTATTCTCACTCTATAGTTCCTCCAGGCTTTGTAGTTAAGTCATATAGAACTCTACTCACTGCAGGAAAAGATGAAACTATCTTATTTCCTAAAGCTATTAATTCATTAATAGATATAGGGCTGACACTGGCACTCATAAAGTCTTTTGTCTTAATTGCTCTCAGAACTATGGAATAACCTAATATTCTTTGATCTCCCTTAACTCCCACTGCCTTATCAGATAACAAGATTGGAAAATATTGATCACTATATCTCTCCAATCCCTCTTCTTGAAATTCTTGTTCTATAAATTGTTGAATTGATCCCAATAGCTCTACTTTTTCCTTAGTAACTTCTCCGATGACTCTAATGGCTAAACCTGGTCCTGGAAAAGGTTGTTTAGAAAGTCAAAAGGTAGAAAGATGTAACTGAGAGCCTAACTCCCTAACTTGATCTTTGAAGATATTAGAGAAAGGCTCTATTAACTCTAATTCCTTTAATTCTTCAGAATGTAAGACATTATGGTGTGATTTAATAGTGTCGCTTTCTTGCCCTCCCTTACCACTTTCCACTTTATCAGAGCAAAGTGTTCCTTGAGCAAACACACTAACTCCCTTTTGCTTTAACTCTTCAGCAACTAAACAAATACTCTTTCAATATTTTTCAGAAATGATCTTTCTTTTTTGTTCCGCATTCTTTACTCCTTTTAGCTCTTCAAATACACTATCTTCCCAGTTAATTACCTTGAAATTAGAGAACTTTTTAGAAAAATAGTTAATTACTTTTTCTTCATAATGTTTTGGATACAAGCCGGTAGAGATGTAAATAGGATAAATGTCTCCAGCTAATACCATATTTTTCAAGAAATGAATAAGCACGCTGGAGTCTAATCCGCCAGAAACTGCAATAAGAATTTTCTTTCCCATCAATTGTTCTGCGTATTCTTTTGTCAAAATAGACAGCAAATTTTCTGATTTTGAACTTAAATAAGCAGAATCTATTAACTGAATATCAAAACCAGAGATACTTAAAAAATTTCTAATTAGTTGTTCTCCAAATTCAGATTCATCTAATTCTGGATGATACTGAATAGTATAAATGGGTTTAGAAACATGAGAGGCGATGAGATTTTTTCCTTCCCCAGTCGCTAAAGAGAAAAATCCTGAGCCTAATCTAGTGACACTATCTGTGAAGGAAGCTCAACCCCTGAACTTAAATGGAACATTGTAAAAAAAGGGGTGATCTCTTTCTCTAACAACCTCTATTTCCCCATAACAGGGTCCTAACTCTGGAGAAACGCTTCCATTAAATACTTGGTGGATTAATTGCATTCCAAAACAAATTCCTAGAATAGGTGTATCTTGTGAATCTATTAATTGTGTTTTTATTCAGTTAAAAAAAGGGGTTTTAGAGAACTCTACAACTGAGAAAGGGCTTCCTGAGATTACTACAGACTTATAGTTAGAAAAATTAAAAGAAGGGTGTGGAATTACCTCACTATCTACTGAGAGCTTATGGATTCCTAACTTAAATTGATTAAGTTTTCTCTCTAAAACAGGACTATACTGTGAACCTAAATCAATTAAAAGTAATTCTCTGAGATTTTGAGAACTAATTGCGAAGGTAAAAAGAAGATTTAATTAAAATTTTAGGCTATTCTCAATTTTTCTTCAGGATAGGAGAACTTTTGCTTTGACACCCTTGGTTTGTTGTAGTACAACAGTGAATTAGGAATTCCTAATTGACCAATAAACATTAAACACATTAAGAGAACTTTTCCGAGCTCAGTAGTTTTACCGGAAACTCCTAAAGAAAGTCCGGCGGTACCGAAAGCTGATGCGGCCTCAAATAACGAGGCATGTCTCGATTGAGGTTCATTTTTTTCATTTGGTATTCCCAAAGAGCATAGAGTAATTAAGGCTGAAGAGACAAAGAATACTATATAAGCACTGTCAATAGTTTGATCAGAGATGGATCTAGAGAAGATGGAAAGTGTTCTTCTTCCTCTCATAGTAACTCAGATCTTTCCAAGCATCAAGAATAAAGTAATGCTTCTAATTCCCCCTGCCGTTGAGGCTGGAGAGGCCCCAATAAACATTAGCATTAGCAAAATTCATTGAGATTTTTCATGAAGACAGGCAGGATCTATACCATAAAATCCAGCAGATCTACTAGAAATAACTAGATAAACTAGCTGTCAAATTTTCTCAATATCTTTGAAGTCATTGCAACAATCTTTTTTACAACAATTATTCAAAGAGGTTTTATTTCCTGTTGTATATTCAGCTAAGATCACTCCTCCGCCCGCTAATACAGTAATAGAGAAATACATTAATATGGAAATCTTTGTAAAAAGAGAGAATATATTCTTGGTTTTTTGCTTACTTCTTTTCTTGAGAAGTCATTCTTTGAATTCATATAAAGCTGGATAGCCTATTCCCCCTACTACAGAGCAAACTGCAAAAACTATAGAAAGTAAAGTTCCTCATCCTCTAGAAAAAGAATGAATTGAGTCTTTGGCAAGAATGTCTAATCCTGCATTGTTAACTGCGGATATAGAATGAAAAATTCCTGCCCAAAGAGATTTCAGAAAGTTACCTTTAATCCCTGTATTTGCTTCAGGAAT
>NZ_QKVO01000022.1 GCF_003265155.1 Mycoplasma wenyonii
GATCTTACTCATTAAGCCGAAACTGTCAAACCGTCAGGCCACAAAATAACCTCATTCAGCTCTCATTAAAGAAAACAAATTTACCAATCTAACGAAATAAATCACAAGGTCGCATCCACCCCCCCCGACAGTACTTAACGAAAGGCAAGCGACTCAATCGGTCACAATCAGAGACAACAAAACGATAATAAAAAACGGTTAAGAAGAAAACTAATTTTTTCAAAAATTCAAAAAATTTCATGTTCACTATTACATCAGTCGCACAACCCATAAATGAAAGATAGAAATAGATGAAATAAGTGCAAGCTTGCCATGTACTGGGAATTATGGTGATGGTCAGAAACAAGTGACATTCGGGTGAAAGGTTGACTTAAACGGGGAAGAGAAAGATCAGCTACTTAAACGAGGACCAGTTACTAAAGAGGTTCAAGTGTTTCTTAGAAATGATAAGGGGGACAACTTATGGCCTAAAGAATGAACGGGAATTAGAGTCTTGAGAAATCAGTATGGAGGATCGTTGAGTGTTACTTATGTACATCAAAAAGAGCAGGGGGCTGTTGGAAGTATTTTGACTTTTGACAGAAGTAGTCTAGAGACAACCAAATTTATTTGCTCTTGAAATGAGTTAAAAAAGGGGCGAGAAATTGAATTGATCAGGCTTGGGGCTCAATTTGGTAATTATCAGTACTTCAGATCCGGCCAGGAGCACAAAATGAGCTCCAATATCCGGCTCGATGACTGTACAAACTACAAGGACGGTAAGAAAGCTGAATGTAATCTAAAAGTAACAACGGAAGGAACAGACCTAGACTGGAGTAACAAGGTTACCGCAAAAGCAAAATTGAGTTTTGAGTAAAAAAGTACTAAAAATTAATTAATTTTTGAATTTCAATTTTTTGTTTTTTATATCACGATAACCCCTCCAGTAAAGGGTTTTGTTTGTATATATAGAAAAATTACTTCTAATTAAGTTACAAGAATTTTGGCTCTAAAATCCTAGAAACAAGAACCTTTATATGGCCTCTTCACTATTAATAGGATTAAAGGCAATACTTGTATCTGCTTTAGGCTTCGGAGTTGCCTATCCCCTTTCCCAAGTATCTTCATCTACAGATAAAAGTACACAAGAAGATACACAAAAACTTCAAGAAGAAACAGGACCCCTTGAATCTAAAAAATGTGAAATTTTCTTAACAAATGTTGATGGAACTTATACAGTAGTATCTTGTTCAAACTCTAGTAATACAAAAGATTGATATCTTTTTAATTCCAAAGATAAAACATTAACTAATATTCAAGGCTTAACTTCCTCTAATTGACCGAGAGCGACACTCAACTCTTCTATAGATGATTGAAAAGAGAGGGAATGAAAAGGATTAAAAGGTTGGAATACTATAAGACAACAGGGTGATAATCCTATAGAAGGGCCATTCAAGATAGCTTATAAAGAAGGAACATTTAAATTCCCATTCTTTAAGTATTTCACTAGCGGTACCTGTGTTGCTGTTGGTACCATTATTACCCCTGATACAAAAATAAGATTTATCTGCCCTTCTTTTGACTTTCCAACTTATAAATTCACTGATTCTTTACTAATTCCAGAATATAAACAAGCTTTTAAATCCAATGGCGAATCAAGATGTTTTGCAGGAAGACAAAACAATTGAAAGGTCATTTCTTGTGAACAAATTAAAATAACACCACTTAATAAATAAAAAAAACTTTTAATTTTAAGTCTTAAGGTAGATTTACTTAAATAAATTCTTTAAACATCTCTAAAATGATTCCAGTAATTTATTTATAATGGCCTTCTTTGCAAAATTAGTCATTGCGGCTGTTGCCACAGTTACAGTTGGCGGGGGGGGCACAGTATTGGGAGTTTTTTCCAAACTTCAAAATACTAGTACAACATCTTTACAACAAGATTCAAATTCAGATTTAAGTTCAGAGACACAAGGTAGTAATCATTCTGAAAACACCCTTCAAGGGGACGAGCCAGTAGCTAAAACACAAGTAGCTGAAGAAAGTTCTGCATTATCTGTTCCTGAAAGTTCAGAAAAACTTACACCTGAACCACAACAAATTAAGTTAACTCAGAACCTTAATGGAGAAGGAAATTGTGTTGTAGAAGATGGATGAAAAGAAAAAGTTATTTCTCATCTTCCCAAAACTTCTCAATATGTTTCGGTTTTTTGTGAAAATTCAGGAGGCTACGACGCCTCTTTAACTAAGTGAAGAGGTTTTTTGCCTAAAGAGTTGTTTATAGATAATGCTGAATTATTGATAAAGGGAGCTAAGTTTGATATTCAAGCAAAGGATGATGACTCAACTCAAGATCTTGCAGAAGATGATACTGACACAAGAATAGTATTTAGTAGTCAGCAATTTGTTGGCTCTTCTATAACTGGAAAATTTGGTAGCAATCTTGTTGATGAAACTGTAGATCACGAACAACCTGTTTATGAAGTTAAATTAATGGGCTCAAAAACTGTAGATAAGTTTTATCTTCAATGACTGTAAAAATAATGAGCTTTAAATAAATATGTTCAAGGTCGTATTAAAGTTCGTTCTTCCTGTAACTGTTGCGGGGGCAGGTGGAGCAACTGCTTTTGGTCCCTCTTCTAAAAACCCACAATCTGTAGTAAGTAACCTTTCAACTACCTTAGACTCCTCCTCAAGTCGAACTCAAGCAGAAGTAACTTTACCTGCTCCCGTTGTTTCACAACCAGCTCAACAAGTAGTAGTAGAAACACAAGCATTGTCATCTGAGCCCGAACATATTGAAGAAATCGCAGAAAAATTTGAAGCAACAACAACAGGTAATTGCAGAGTAGTTAATGACCAACAAAGTACTATTGACAAGTTACCTAAAGAACAAATATATATCTCTTTTGTTTGTCAAAACCCTAGAGTATCGCAGGCAATTTTGACTGATTGACATGGTTTTTTCCCACAAGCTCTTTTTAAGGGGGGACAAGTAGATTTCTCTGAAAATAAACAGTTTGATATTGGAGTTACAGAAGAAGACAATGAAGACGAAGACTATCTAGAAGATGGTTCATACAAAACAACATTTAAAAGTAAAGAATTCTCAACCACCTCCCCTATTATCGGAAGATGAAGTGATGATATAGTAGATGACACAGAGGATAATCCAGTTTACAAAGTGAGGTTGCAAGGGAATCCTCATTCAGTTGAATACGCCTACCTAACTTATTCCTCTTAACTAAAGGAGTAATTCTTTTTAGTAGAAATGACAGGAATTGTTTCTAAATTTGCTCTTTCTGTTTTTGTAGCAGGAGCTGGTGGGACAGCAATTGGAATTCCCCTTTCTTCTTCCAGCAAATCTAATTCACATAATGCAGTAACTTTAATTGCTAAAAGTCAAGACACACAACAATCCCCTGTAGTTGCAGAATTACAAGCTCCTTCTCTACCACAACCAACTAATGATGTTGGAATAGTTGACTCTCATGACACTAGTCATTTAGGGGCCACAGAGGCTGATTTACCTTCTGAACATCCATTAGAAACTGAGGCAGTTCATCAAGAAGATTCAAATCTTCTAGTAGAGGAAACATTACAAGCTGATGAACCAGAAGGAAACTGCACGGTAATAGTTACGCCAGAAACTCTTCAAAAATTACCTACCTCCTCTGTTCCTTATATGTCTGTTCATTGTTGAAATAGCGTAGAAGGTGATTCAATGTTACGTTTATGAAAAGGATTTTTTCCTACAAGTCTTTTGAAAGAAGAAGCTATCAAATTGGAACAAGGTACTAAGTTTAAGTTAGATGTTCAAGAAATAGAGATTCCTAACGACGATGATTATGACACAGAGCTATTTGAACATGTTTTTACTAGTGAACAGTTCTTGAAAACCCCTGTTACTGGAAGATGAGGAAATACATTTGTAGAGAGAACTACAGAAGACGAAATACCAATTTATGAAGTCAATTTAAGTAAGTCAGGAATTTCAGATAAGTTTTATATTTTTCCAGAGTAGCAATAAGTCATGATTGGTGCAATTAAGTTTCTTGCCGGTATAGGTTTTGTTGCACCAGTTGTAGGTGTAGTAGGAGCATATGTCGCAACTTCGAAGACAATTTCCCCAGAACAACAAACATTAAGTACAGTATCACATTCATTAGAAGAAAAAAACATCAGATCATCTTCTCAAGAATTTGTGGAAAGCACTGTAGATACAGAAGATACTCATCGAGATGTTCAAGAAACTCTAGACCCTGCAACCGAAAGAACAGATCCCGACCCATCCTCTTCTAGTATTGTTGCAGTCACACAGACTCTTGAACAACATGCGGAAGAAGAAACAACGGGAAATTGCACAGTAACTATAAGTCTGAAACAAGTTATTGCGGAACTTCAACTATCTGAGTCTGATTATGTTGCTGTCTCCTGTAATGGACCAAGTAGCGATGACACCATTCTTACAGAAAAATGAACAGGAATATTTCCCAAAAGTCTTTTAAGAAATGGAGAAAAATTTGTTGAGGGCAAACAATTAAGTATTGAAAATTGGACAGATGAACCTCAAAAGGATGCGACAGATGATTTTTATACCACTAAATTTCGAAGTTCTCAATTTGTAACTGAAGATTCTCAGATAACTGGTAAGTGAGAATATGGAGACAAAGATTATGACGACAAGAAAGTAGATTTTGTTAAGTTAACTCACCCAACAATTACAGAAAAATGCTTATTTGGTACATGTAGATGATTAGTCAATTAATTAATCCAAATAAATAAGTTATGTTTCTAGTAGCTAAGTTAGGTTATTCTGCTCTTGCAGTAGCAATTATTGGAGGAGGAGTAACTGCCGGAACAAAAATATCTCAGCAATTTTCTTCTTCCCCTTCCACACTTACAGAGCATGGCCTTTCCACCGCTTCTTCCGGCACATCAACTGACTTAATAGAAAGAACAGTTATTTCCTCTAGTAC
>NZ_QKVO01000023.1 GCF_003265155.1 Mycoplasma wenyonii
GAAGGAGTTTGATTTACAGTATTAACGATCGGTGATCTAATTTGTTCTGTAATTGCATCGGAACCATTTGATGTAAATAGATAAGTTACTCCCCCGACAACACTTCCCCCTACAGCCGTTACTACAGCAAAAAGCTTTCCATTCATAAGGAAAAAATGTACTTAAGGATTTTACAGGGGAAAATAGAGATTTCAAATTTATATAAAGAATTTATAAGTTCCTAAAAATCTAAAGTCGATTATGTGATTAAAGAAGTTCTTTAATTCATGAGCTAAATGCAAGGAAAAGCAAGATAAGAAAGGCCATCCAAAATCTAACTGAAAAACTTTCTTTAAGCCTTTTAGGATAGAGAAATAAAAATATCAAGTTAATTGTTTTTACTCTAAAAAATTTTTAAATGGAGATTCTAAATGGTTTATTTTTCCTTATTTTTGTAATGTCTTCAAAAGAATAAAGGCTTAGTGAAAAGACAAAATGGCAAAGTGCTGAAGGACAACATTGCCTCTATAAGTAATAATTTATTTTTCTCTTCCTGTTGATTCGAGCAACAGCTTTGATAATTTTTAGTTACTTTTCAATTAACAAATGCCACTAATAACATTATTACTCCAGCCACAGATATAAATCCAAAGAAAGGGTTATCTCCTCATGAACTATGAATTCCA
The DNA here is from genome assembly GCF_003265155.1 of Mycoplasma wenyonii. GTDB lineage: Bacteria > Bacillota_I > Bacilli_A > Mycoplasmatales > Mycoplasmoidaceae > Eperythrozoon_A > Eperythrozoon_A wenyonii_C. The sequence continues at coordinate 666 of NZ_QKVO01000023.1, forward strand.
TGGCTTACTATAGAAGAAGGATATGCTATGGCAAAAATTAGTTGTAAAGCTGAAAATCTTAAAAGTTTAGTGTATGCATTTTCAAATTCAACATCTCTTCGAAAAAAATAGAATAAACCTCTCTTGAGTTTTTCTTTAAATACTGTCCTCTCTAGCCCCCCCCACTCATTAGAAACAAACATTGATTTTCTCACAAGTATTTAGATACTAATTAAAATTTCGATTCACACAATTTCAACTTAATTCAGCATAATCATCCAAATTCAAGAGTAACAATAAATTTTCTGGATTAGTCAATGCATTTAATATATTTTCTGTTTTTCAAAAACTTTAGATAACAACTCTTTTGCCATCCCCACGGAACTAACTGCTTTTATTAAATCTATTATTTCATTTGCAAGATAACTTTAGTCAAAAAAAATTCTTAATTATTAGATAAAAAGTGCAATTAAATTAAGGTAACAATTGCAAACATTTAAAAATTAAATGACAAAAAATGAATCACTTCATCCTTTAGGAAAATACATTCGATTAAGTAGAGAAAAGAATACTCAATTATTAGCCACTAGACATTTTGGTCTTAGTGCGAGTGAGGGGTTAGTAGAGTTACCTTTCGATAAGGGAAAAAGGGATAAAAGTTCTTATTGGATTTTGAGGAAAGGGCAGATAGCTGTTGATTTAATGCACTTGGGACAAGTAAGAGAGTTTGCATTCGAAAGATATACACACAATGACTTAGGCATAATCAGCAATATTCACACAGTTTTTAGTATTTCAGATTTTTCACTCGATGGTAAGTATTTGTTTCTAATTCTTAAAAGTCAAAGGAAAAAAAACATACTCTTGCATTATGCTTGTCACGGAGTTGAAATGGTTTTGCCTTGAGAAGACTTTTGCAATCTCCCTATTAGAGTGCCCCCCCCAGCCAGCAAGAAGAGTTAGTAAGAAAATATCAAATAGTTGAAAGGATAATTAAGTTAAAGAGAGAGATAAACGAGACTCTAGAAAAATGAATGGAATCCTATTACCACATATTGTTCGATAAGTTATCAGAAGATCAGTTAGAGAGAAAGAAACTAGGAGATTTATTTACTATTAAAGGGGGCGCGACCCCTTCTACTAAATATCCTGAATATTTTTGTCAAGAGGGAGGAATTCCTTGAGTAGGTATAAAAGATTTAACTTCCAGAAAAGGAAAATTTATCGATAGAGGGGAAACAAATATAACTCAAGAAGGATATAACAGTTGTAGTACCTACATTATTCCCGAAGATTCAATATTATTCTCTTGCCGAGGAACTATAGGAGTTATTGCAATAAATGATCAACAAATATGTTTCACCCGAGGGTTGTTTGGTCTTTTTGGGGATAAATTCTTGAAAAATTATTTTTGATTCCTACTTAAAGATAATTTGGAAAAAATCAAAGGGTTAGGTAGAGGGACTGTTATGAGTGGCATGGGACAAGAAGATCTGAGAAATTTTCAGATTAATTTACCCCCTCGATTACTTATGGTGACGTTTGAACAAATTTGTGAGCCTTTCTTTCAAATTCAAAAAACTAATGAAAAAGAGATTAGAGAGTTACTTAAATTACAGAAATACTTTATTGAATTAACTAATTAACTTTTATAAGAGTCACTTCCTAGTGTCAAAGTAACTGTTTCTTCTTTACTTCCATTCGTATTCGCATTACATTTACAACTTAAACTTAATCCGTCTCCATTCCACTTAAATTTACAAAACTTAATTCAAATCATTATGTTGGAAGATACTTTTACACCTTCTTTTTGAAAATTCAGTGTTAAAGTATTAACTTTCTTTCTCTCGCCCCCCCCATTGCAGAAATCTTTTGAAGGCGAAGTTAGAGTGACTGTTTTCCCATTATCTAACCAATAATCATTTTCTCAAATGTGTCTAGCTACATAATATTTTTCATCACCGCAACTACTGTCACGAACCAAAACATCATAAATTTTTAAAGGTCAAGCCCCTCATCTTATTACTACATCTTCGAAAGGTATTTCCCCTCCATTATTCTTGCGCTTAAGTAACCCTTTTGCATCTACACTTAACTCCCGCTTACCTCTGTCGGAAGAGCCAAGTACAAATCTGGGATGACCAGTTCTCTTTCATCCCCTCTGGGAATATATTGATGAAATTTCAGAAAATATTGATGTTCAAGGTACAGAAGATAGCCCATAGCAAACCCCTCCAGTAACACAACTTAAAGGATTTAAAAAGGTGAAAGTCTTTTTTTTTAGCGAAAATAAGTTCAAGCTACTATTTAATAGCTTTTCTTGTTTTTAATTTTTCAATCTAAATTTGTTCAAATATTCTTTAATTAGTAACCTGCTTAAAGAAAAAGCGGGAAAGTTTAATTCAGTTAAAGAGGAAATTTAAATATATTGGTCGAAAAAACTAAAATTTCAATTTTTTAATTGTTTAGTTAATTAGTTTTTCTCTGTAGTATCTAGATTGTTGTTTAAGTAAAAGAATTTCTCTAGGTAAACCTTTAGAAATATTTTCTGTTAATTCTCTAAATCTATCTAATCAATTAGCTATTTTTTCTTGCTTTTCGAGAGAGGGCAGGGGGATTTTAAGTTTGGAAATCTGCTTTAAATTTACGCTAATTGTTATAGGTGAAATATTACATACGTGTTGTTTTTGTTTTTTTATATTGTCTGTAGATAACGCGTAAGCTAAATATTTAGCATTTTGATTATGTTTCAAGAGAGTAGTATTACTATCAATTGCCACTAATTTTTCTCCTATATAAGCCAAAGGCTTAGCTATCTCTGAAATACTTTCACCTATTTTTGTAATAAGTAGATCATTTTTTTCACAGTACCTGTATTCTTTTTCATTGTCTAATGCGATGTGAGAAATTGGAGCTTCACAACAAATGTTATAAGTGGTATAAATCTCTCCATATCTAATACAAGGAATGCCTTCAGTTGTGATTTGAGATTTAGTAATCAAAGTTCCAGAAAAAGCTTCTTTAATGATCTCCTTCAATTCCGTCAATCGCCCCCCCCGCATTAGGCGGTTCAAATAGTACCTATACTGAGTTTTGTGCCGTTCTAGTTGCCGTTCTAGTTGCCGTTCTAGGGACGAGAAGGTTTCGAGCCATTTTGCAATTTTTTCTTGTTGCTTAAGGGGCGGGAGAGGGATTTTGAGTTTCATAAATTTTGTTGGAACTAAATTAGGTTGTGCCCCTGTAGTTCTGTTGGTATAAATTTCTTCTTGTTTTGTTAATAAGGCATGGAATAAATATTTTTTGTCAACACCTCTCGCTTTTAAACATAGTTTCGCGCAACCAGAATAAAAAATTATCTTTTGATTAGTTTGATTAATAGCTATTTTTCCAGAATTTGCCCCAGATTTTGCAACAATTATTTCATCTGGATAGAGAAAATGACTATCCTTTATCGAAAAATCTTTTGGGTTAATTCAACTCAATTTATCAGTAGTGATATTCGCTTCTTGTAAATTTCCTATTTTCAAAAAAGGCAGTAATTCTTCTTGTAAGTTATCTTTAGATTGCATATTTGAAGGCACAAGCAAACCTACTTGAAACTCACAAATCTCACCTAATTTAACTAACTTAACTTTCCTACCCATTAAGTTAGGAAGTTGTTAATCCAAACTTACAGGTAATTTAAATTGTTGAAAAAAATAAAAAAATGATAATTTGATTTTTCTAACTACAAAAAACTTTTGAGAATTCTTAACAACATTAATTGCAAGACCATAAAAACAAACTTAAAATTCATAGGACAATAATTAGATAAAAATTATGGCTACTATTACCTGAAAGGGCGGAACTGTTTTAATTTCAACAATAATTGGATCTATTGTTGGACTAAGAAAATTAGTTACCGGAGAGAGAATCATTGCCCCCCCCAGTCAGGAATAGTCTCCCCTTCTCTTTCAGATAATTTCCAAGTAACAGAAGAGAAATACAGAGACATTTATCAAAACCTTCCTGAAGAACAAGAAATAAAACACTTTGTTGTAACAGAACCTTATAGTTCTCCAACTTACACAGTAGCTTCAGAGGGAGAAAGATTCACAGATGATGAGTCTCAAATGGATCCAAACAAGACATTCT
>NZ_QKVO01000024.1 GCF_003265155.1 Mycoplasma wenyonii
AGTTAAGAGCCAATATATTTAAGGACCATAAATATAGTCAAGTACAACACTTAACTGTAGGTTATAATCGACGCAGCAAACACCAAGATCAGTTATTTCAACAATTCAAAAATCTTGTTTATGGTAACTATCCTTACAACCATGTGATTGTCAAAGTAGCCCATAAATTGTTAAGTAAAATGGGTCAATCAGTTTAAGAATTAACTAAAAGTTAATTTATCTGGGTAAATTTGAAAAGTTCAGTCTTCGCCTAGAAAATAACTTATTTTTAATAATTCAATTCTTAAATGGATAGAAGAGCTAAATTAGGGCTTTGTGGTCTCGGATTTCTTTCTATTAGTGGAATATTACTATTTACTTTGGAGAATAATTTTCATTCCTTAGGCACTCTAGCTAATCTGAGCCTGGGGGGGGCATTCCTAGCTAAAAACGAGTTAAGTAGAAAGGAACAAGATTTAAAGCTAGATTTTTCTAAGAAAGGAGACCCAGTATCAATAAGTTTTCCAAAACAAGTTACTCCATCAGAGGTCAAATTAGAACTAAAAAATGAAAGCCAATTAGAGATACCTTCAGAACCTTTTAATTATTCTCCAGAAGACAGTATTTCAGGAATTTTTCAAGAAATACAAAAAGAGAACAAAGTTATTGGAATAGAGAAACAAGTACAAGAAAATTTTCACAGTTTAACCCAAGAAGTTAATTCACAGAAATCACACTGAACTAACTTTCGAGAAGTTAAGAGAGATGTTAAAGAGAAGTGATTAAGAATCAAAAATAAATTATCAAGTCTAACCGACACCCAAAGAATCCCAGGGCTAACTTCTCAAAAAAGAAGGAGTTTAATGGAAATTTACAAACTTTATAAAAAGTTAAGAGAAAGTAGAGGCACTTTTTTAAATCAATTCCAAGATCTTAGGGAAGAGATTGATATAGTAACCGCTACAGAGCCGAAAGAAACAACCTCTAATATATTAGTGAAACCAGAGACCGCTTTAAGATGGATAGGTTGGGGTAGCTCTGGTAGAGTTATGTTGGAAAAGAGCGGAACACCTTATAAAGATCGCTTTTCTAATAATTGAGGCCCATGAGAAAAAAATCCTTATGCCAATTTTTATGAAAATCAAGAAGAATTTGAAAAGGATCTGGATTTTGTAAATAGATTACGTGAAAGAATAAAACAACAAATAAATAACTTAAAACAACAACAGCAATGATCCAGAGGGAGGGATAGATCGCTCCTAGGACGAATCAACACATTTACAGGATTTCTTAGCAATAACTTTCCTCAAAAGCATATAGAAATAAAAGTGGCAGAAAAATTACTTGAACATATGGGTCAATTAAATTAACTGAAAAATTTAAAGAAAGGAGATTAATTAAGGTCGATTTAGTTGCCCAATATTTGTGATTATTTTTTGAAGATTATTAGTAATAAATAAATTAAGGGATGATCTTAAATAAAATACTAAGTATTTTAGGAAGAAATTCTGAAGAGTGCAAAGAAAATACAAATTTGCTTTAGGGGGCTTGGGTTTCTTCGGGCTAAATGGTGCAATTTTACCTCATTTAGAACATAGCCTCAGTTCTTTAATTTCTTTAAGTTGTTTTAGTCGGGGGGGGCATTTAGTGCGAATAGACAATTTCAATGGAATCAAACAAAAATTAAGTTAGATAATGAAAAAAATCAAAAAGATCAAGCGAAACTAGATCTATCTACAAATATTGTTAAATCCTTCTCACTCAATTTAGAGACATCTTCTGAAAATAGAAAAGATTTTCTGACATCAAATTCTCAAGAATTAGGAGGACCATTAACAACTTCTAATGTTTCTGAGCTACATAAAGAAATTAATAAAGAGGGACAATTAATAGCTATTGGAGAAAAAACTTTTTCTAAATATGATGATCTATTGAAAAAACACTTTCCTTCTAACGGAGAAAAAGGCCAAAACCCACTAGCTGACTTCCAAAAAATCAAATCACAAATTCAACAATGAAAAGGAAGAGTAAATAAAAAAACTCAGTCTATAGAAAATAAATCTCTTTCAGCACAACAAAGAAAAAATTTAAAGACGTTTTATGAACTTTTTGAAGAGCTAACCAAAGAAAAACATAATATCTTCGGGGAATTGCAAAGATTTGATAGTTCCAGCATTACTTTAACTCAAGCAGATTCTTTTTCTGCCCGAAGACCAGATTTGCAATCAATAAAGCAAGCCCTAAGACTACTTGGATGAGATCTATCTAAACTACGATTACAAAGAATACCCTCTAGACCAAGTAACACAAGGCCTACTCAAATAGTTGACGATTGAGGTAAATGAGATTCAAAACACCCTTTCTTTCATTTCTATAATTCGGCAGATGATTTTAAGCAAGCCCTTGAATCTTTAAATGCAAATCATCAATCAGTCCATCGTTTTAGAAGTGATTTTCAAAAATTCCAACACGAATTTGGAAATATCAATCGGTGAACAGAAGCACACTTTACAACACAAAGACAACAGTTACAATCCCTTTCTTCAAATGTTTCTGTTGATATTGAAAACCATCTTGCCTCTAAATTATTGGAATGAATAGGACAATTAAAAGACTAATACTTAATAAATAGTCATTAGTAATTCTTTAGGGCTTGTAGAAAAACTAATTAAAGAATTTAAGTATTAAATTTCAACAGGAACAGTTCAATTTCCTCTTTGACTTAATCAGGTCTTTCCTCCTTTTTTCAGAATATATTCCTCTACTTGTTTTTTGTAGTAGTTGGTTTGTCCTTCAACCCCAAGTATCAAGTCATATTGGGGAGTCACCATTCCCTCTCTTTCTTCGGTAGTTCCATAACTTCTAAAAGGTTGCGCCCAAGAAGAGTTGCCACCAGTTATGATTACTACCCCAACAGCTCTTCCTTGACCATCTACATACAATCCGCCAGAAGCCCCTGGTTTTACTGGATTATGTTCTAGTCTATAGAAATGTCCAAATTCTTTATATTCTTCTCCTTGTCACTTAAATGGAACAGATGTATATCCCCAGTGAGAAACTTTTTGGGCCGGAGTGAAACCAGCTAAATGAGAAGCAATTGATTTTTGTTCATCTCAATTTTTGGTGTATGTTCATTTATCTTTAGCCCCTCTTCCATAACCTAAGAGGTAGTAATTATTATTTTCTCTTTGTAATGCTCTTCAAAGCTCTTCCCCTTCCTTTGTTTGATACTTTCTCTCTATAGGTGGACTGAAAACATCTATAACATCTTGAGGTCTTTCTTTGTATTTGATTGCAAAGTTATCTGTAACTCTTTTTGCAACATCCTCGTTAGTGAAGGTAATTTCTAGTACTGCAAAATCAGCAAAATGGTTACGTCCGGCAGGACTATCTTTGCCTAAGAAGTTAAATGCAGAGAAGAACAGTTTCGGTTCCTCCATTTCTCCAAGGGAAATGCCTCCGTGATCTGCTTTTCTGCTCATACCTGTATCTTGCTTTGAGAGGTTTAAATCCATGTATCCTGTTCTTTCTATAGATTTACAGGTGTCTCTTACCGGTCCTTTATAGTTTTTAACTTGGATGTATTCATCTTTATACTTTCCCTCATTTCTTAAGTATTGAACCCATTTGTCTCATTTAGGTGTTAATTGTTTATAGGTGTTTTCTAAGAAGTTAAGTCTTCAGATTACATGTGCATTTGTGGCGATGTATCACTTTGTAGGATATTTGTCCCCTTCAGGAATTTGGTAGTCAAGTATTCATCCAGTTCCTCAGCCACAAGGCATATAGATTTGGAAGGTGTAATCATTTAGTATCTTGTAAATTTTTTCAGCTTCTTCTCTATTTTTTCTTTGCTTTTCTGGTGTATATTCAGAGCCTCAATATCAAAATGTTTCTCCTGGGATTATCTTAGGCACATTATCTGTGAGTTCTGGCACTTGATCTTGCGGATAATTTTGAAAATTAAATGAATTTGTCTCTGAAGTACTTAAATCCGTTGTTACTTGTTCTGTGTCTGAATAAGAATTGACAAAACCATGAATTTGTTCAGTATTATTTACTACTGACTGGGGGGGGACAATAAGACTTTCGTTATTAGTTATTAATTTCTTAATACCAACAAAAGAACCAATTATGCTAGAAACTAAGGCTGTCCCATGTTTTCAATTCATAGCAGACATAAATGCTATTAATTATTAATAATCTCTCGAATTTTAAATTTGTTTTTGCAAACAGGTGATTTATTTGTTAGATATTTCTACAAGCTTTTTGATAGTAAAAAAATCAAATTATTAGTTTTTATTTTTTAATGACTTCTATTAATAATTATTAAAAGTTTTATTTACTTTATTTCTTTTCAAGAAGTTTTTAAAACCTTTCGTTTTTCAATAAATTAATAAGAATGACAAAAAATACTTTAAATATTTAAATTTCCTTTAATTGATTTTTTTCCTTTTTCAAATAATACATGCGAAAAAAGACCAAATTAGTTGAATTAGGAGAGATTTGTGAATTTCAAAGAGGATTAACCATTTCTGAAAAAGATCAATTTAAAGAAAATATTGAAGGAGATTTATTACCAATAATCAAAATAGGGAACATACAGGATACAGAAATAGTCAAAAATA
>NZ_QKVO01000025.1 GCF_003265155.1 Mycoplasma wenyonii
TATCTAATGGATTGTCCCCCCCCAGCGCTGTTCCAGAAATAACAATTCCAGCAGGTATTATTCCAGTTAAAGCGACTCCCAGAATCTTACCTAAAGGTAACAAAGCTATTCATTTACTTTAAAGGGTTTAAGGGTTATTTCCTTACTTACTCAATCAGACTTTCGAGAGCTACAAAATAAAGATGTTGTCTCCGCTCCCATTACTTGTCTTAAAGAATTATGTCTTAATTGACACTTGTTTTGAGAAGTTAAATTCATTTCTTCTTGAAAGTCTTTTCATTCTTGACCATTTGCCTGTAGTTGCATTCCTGCGCCAGTTTCTCCCACTAGCTTAACCACAAAATGATCAGTACCTTGTTTCTTAATAACACTTGTAGCTTTTGTATAAGTTTTTTGGACCCCTCCCTTTTTAAAGAGATAATAGACTGAAGAGAAGTCTGAAGGATTTTCACAAACTAACAACTTCTGAGTATTACTATCCTTAGTTTCTAAAATATAACAATTTTCTTCAAAATCATTATCTTTTTCTAACTTAAGAACCAAAGGAATTTTAGGTTGTGATGCCCCCCCCAGATAAGAAGAGGTTGCGACTGCAACTGGAACCGTACAGGCTAGACCAATACCTAATATCTTCCCTAGAAGGTACATTAATCAGTCACTACTTTAAAAGAAGTGATCTTGATAGGTTTACTTAATCAAGGATTTTTAGTATTGCAGGTTAGAGAAGTTGAACTGTAGATATTGTTAATGACCGGAGTCAACATACAGTCCCTAGGTGTCAAACCAACTCCCTTTTTAGTTAGTAAATTGATATCTTTAGAGAAACCTGTTCAATCTGCTGATTTAACCTGTAGTGTTACTGTAGCGTCTTGACTATCTGCAACTTCTTTTTGTTCTAACTTAACTACTATTTCATCTGAGTTATGTTTTTTAACTATGCTAGCGGCTTTCTTAATAGACTTATCGGAAGTATTGTATAGGTAATATAGTTTGTCACTGAAGATGAAAGAGTCTGGATTATCGCAAACTAATAGTTTTTGTGATTCATTATTTTTTGTTTCAATAACGTAACAATCTTCAAAAGGATTTGATTTAACTAGATTAATTTCTTCACTGGTTAATAAGGAAGGTGTGTAGTCGCTACAGCAACAAGGATAGCCCCTGAAATTATTGCAAAGTGCAAACTTCGCTATAAACATTATCTAAGAGTTAAAGAATGAGACTTGTTGAAAGAGAATAAATGTATTTGCAATTAACTCTTTAAATGTTCGGGAAACGTTCCTCTTCAACCTGAAAGCAACCAATATTTATCAAAACCTTGTTCTTTACATTGCATTTTCTTGTTCGGGCTGAGACCATTATCTTTTCACTCTATAGTACACACATTTTTAAGAACTTTTTGATTTAAGTCACTTCAACCTTGATCGCTAGAGAAATTTAAAGTTTCTGTGGTCTGATTTTCAGTCTTAGTCACCTTTAATGTATAGTGTTCTTTATTAAAGTCTCATTTTTCTATTTCAGAAAAAGGAGTACTTTCTTCTTTTTTGTATAGATAGAAAGAGGTTTTATTATTTGCCGGCTTTTTAGTTATTGGACAAACTATCACAGATACACTTTCATCAGAGTTTGAAATAACAAGTTGACAAGGTCCATTTCGTCCCCCTCTCCGAGAATAGGTTCCCGTTGCTTGGGTAGAATCTTTTGGCAAAGTTATTGCTACAGGAATAGCAACTACAGGAGTTAAACAAACTAAGCCTTTAAGAGCGGTTAGAAGTAAAGACATAGATTATTCTCTTTCTGGATCTTCTATTTCAAGGGAATTTAGTCTGGTAGTTCAGGAATTACAAGTTATTTGTTTAGAGCTTACAGAGTCTTTATTTGATCAATCAATAGTACAGATATTTTTAAGTTTTTGGTCATTCAATTGTTCAAAATTCTTATTTTGAGCCAAACTAATAGTTTCTTGTCTTGAGTCTTTAATTGTTTTAACTATTAGTTGATGAGAACTTTGAAACTTTCAACTTTCAACTTCATCAAAAGATGACCCTTCTTTTTTATATAGATAAAAGTCTGTTTTATCAGAGTTAAAATCCCTAGGACAAGCTAACAATATTACCTTTCTGTCGCCATCAGAAGTAACTAATAAACAATGTTTCCTGTAGTCTTCTTTACTTTCTAACTTAACTTTTTGGGAAGAGGGGGGGGCATTCAAAGTCCTTACCGCAGAAAAAGCAACTGCAGAACCAACAGCCCCACCAGCAATAGCTACCAAAGCTATCTTTCCTAGTAAGGCTGTAACAGCCATTTAGGGAATTAGTAAATTTATTTTATTCAGATTTTTGGAACTTAAGAAATCAACTAACTAATTACCTACTAAATAAAGGGGTTAGTTCAATTTCTTTTTTAGGAAGTGATTTATCTGTCTTCTCGCAACTAATTTTTCATTTTTCTGATACTCTGGAAGTGTTATCTGCAAAATCACAATTACCTACATTAACTTCTGATAGTTCAGTTCACTTAGATGGAATAGAAATATCCATTTTGACTGATTGTCTAGAGTGCTCTTCCGTTCCTAGCTCAAGTTCAACTTCTTTGAAATTTGTTTCTAATTTTTTAAGCTTTCAGACTTGAACAGGAATGTTACCTTCCTTATAAAAGTAAAAGATTGGTGAATTTCCTGAATCATCAAAGGAACATACTATTAATTGTTTTTGACCTGTTTTGTCCTTATCAAACAATTGACAGTTGTTCTTAAACTTATTGTCTGTTTTTAGGTCAAACTTGGGGGGGGCAGAGAGCAATACAGCTGGAGTAATGATGGCAGAACCTGCCAAAAGACCTCCCACTAGCTTTCCAATAGTTGAAAGAATCATTATTTAATAACCAATGGAGTTAAAAGAATGTCTTTATTTTTCTCACTTTCTTTGGTTTGACATTGAATCTTTCAAGATTTATCTACTTCCTCCCCCTTAAAGTTACATTGAGTTCCCAATTTTATTCCTTGTAAATCTGTTAAATCAGAAGAAACTTGCATGACAGATTCTGTTTCGTGACTTTGTAAA
>NZ_QKVO01000026.1 GCF_003265155.1 Mycoplasma wenyonii
GTAAGGCTGTAGAGTCCTTAGCAAGGAATCCTGAAGTAGAGGCTCTTATTTTTAAGCAGTTTATTGTTGGGGCTGCAGTATGTGAATCTGTAGCTATTTATGGTTTAATAGTGGCTATTCTCATAATGTTTGCCATTTCATAGGCTTCCAGTATCTTTTCAACAACTTAATTAGGTTTCTTTAAGCCTCTAATAAATCTTTGAAAATAAAATAGGTTTTTTCTTGTGGGGTTAATTAGTGGGTTTCTAAGATTATTTGGATTTCTTGCTGTCTGGAAATGGATCGGTAACAAAAGTAAATGAAAAAGTCCTGAAAATGTCACAATAATTCAAGAGTCAAGTAAAAAAGCCATTATTGAAAATGACTTAAATAAGTGGCTAGGAACGTGAAAACAGATACTTAAGTGATATAGGTTTTTAAAACCAGTTCAAATAATCTTTTGTTTACTAGCCTGTATTACTATACCTGTTGGAATTTGTTTAAGTTCTGCGTGAGGTTATGGTATTTTTGGATTCTGAACTTTCTTAACCTATGTAACTTACTACAAGTATTTCCAACATTCTCGAAGATTACTTAAATATCAGCCTAAAGAAAAAGAAAGCACAAATTTAAAGAACTGCAAAGCTGGTACAAGAGCTGCTTTATTCTTTAATTTCTTTCCTTTTCTAGTTCTTTTGGGTTACAAGCCCAATTTTGATCACCTTAATTCATTTCTTATTGGATTAGTAGATACAGAAGACTTATTTGTTATGAATCCTGTCTTATTTGATGAAAAGATAAAGAAACTTAATAAAAAACCTGAAGAATTAAATGGTTACACAGTAAATCTAGAGGAATTTCAACAATCTATTAACGGGTTTTAAAGATTAGTCTTTAGCTTCAGAATCTTGGAATATTCTATCAGGCAATCCAACAATTTGTTCTTTAACTCTTGTAATCAATTGTTGGTTTGATTCTTTCATATCTTGAAGTATTTTTTCTATTTGGCTTAGTTGTTCTTCTACTTTTTTCTTAACTTCTTTATTGTGTTCTGTGAACTTAGAAACTGTCTGTGCTTGGAATTCTTCAAGAGATTTCTTTAAAGATGCTTCTTCTTTCTCTTTAGCTTCTTTTAATTGTTGGTTTTGTTCTTCAGTTTTTTTATCTAGCTGTTCTTTTTGTTCTGTAATAGATTTAGCTTGTTTGTTACGTTCTTTTTTTTGCTCTTCAGATTTCTTATGTTTCTCTTCTAGAGATTTTTGATTCTTTTGACTTGCTTCTTTTTCTTTCTCTAATCGTATAGTTTCTTCCTCTACTAATCTAGAACTTTCTTCACTATTACTACTTATTTTTGAAAGAATAGAAGAGAGTCGATTGCCCCCCCCTGCAGACATCTGTTTCATCCCAAAAGCAATTCCATTAGCTCCTGCAGTTAAGCTACCCACTAGTCCAAGTAAATATTTAGAGAAAACCATTTAACTATTAATGGTTTGTATTTAGTATTTCTTAAATTTAAAAGCTTTATTTTTAGCTAAGAACTACTAACATATGTCTGGGTCCTTTAGTGAATTAACAATAGCTATTAGTGTTTCTTTTTACTAAGTTAATTGGATTAGGCGGAACTCTTTTATCTTCTGGAATAGCTATCTCTTTTCTAGTTCCTTATTTCCAGAATGAAGACAAAGATGTACTTTCAAACCTTATCTATAAAGACAATAACTCAACTAATAGGTTTGACTTATCTGCTTTAGATGGAAAAGTCAAATCAAACATTAAAAGATTAGAAAAACAGATTCAAGAATTATCTTCTGCTAGAGAAATTACCAACAATTGAAAGAAAGAGGCTCATCAAAATATCTCAACTAATTTAGATAAGTTAACTCAGAAAGAAGAACAACTTACTGATCTATATAAAGAGCTCTATTCTTCTTTAAAGCAATTAATTATGAAACAAACAGAAATCTTTCAATTTTCTCTTAAGCGGTTAAAGGCTGACAAAGAAAATAGTCAATACACCTCACTCTATGATGGGTATTCTCAGTTGAGTACTGCCCTAAATGATTGAGAAAACTCAATTAAAGAAATTAAGTGTGAAATAGATAAAAACTGTGATCTCTCTTGAGCTTCTGCGCTTTCCTGAATTAAATCTTCTCTTCCATTTGTCTCATACTTAGAAGAACTATTCTATTCAAAAGAAACAGAAAGTTCTGAAGGGGCTCAGAGACAATTATTTGAAGTTAGTACAGAGTTATCTAAATTACTTACTAAGATAAAACAGAAAAATGTAACTTATAGATACTCAAAGATTCTTTCTAATATAGACAAGTTACTCTGGCGAAACAAGTTGTCTTATTTAGATGCATTAATTGCCCAACTAACTCAAGAAAAGAGTAATTTGGATGAAAACATTAAATCACTGATAGAAAAAGCTAAACAGTTAACAAACAGTATTAATGATCTAAACAATAAATTAACTGAATGATTGAATAAATTCACTAACTGAAAGAACTGAGAAACATCTCTACATTTTTGAAATACAAAATTAAAAGAGAGTCTATTTCGATATCGAAATATTCTGAATAAAAGTTAAGGTTACGTCAATAAGATAATTAACGATACGGGGGGGGCTGAAGGGAGTTTTAAAAGAATTGTCTATATTCTTTCAATCAAAAGATGAATTATATAAAGGTATTGGGGCCGGTGTCGCTATCTTAGCTGGATTAGGTGCCGCTTTAGCTCAGGGATATATTGGAGGTAAGGCTGTAGAGTCTTTAGCGAGAAATCCGGAAGTAGAGGCTCTTATCTTTAAGCAGTTTATTGTGGGGGCTGCAGTATGTGAATCTGTAGCTATTTATGGTTTGATAGTAGCAATTTTGATCATGTTCGCTATGAAACAATAGTTAATTCTTTTAAAGATTTAATAGT